>CAUROE010000037.1:0-6257 GCA_963526465.1 uncultured Saccharimonas sp. (SeqCode) | reverse complement strand
CGCCGAAATCTGGTTTAATCGACTTTTTGATGTAATCCGCGTAAGTCATCTTTTCCATCCAAAAACAGGTATTTTTGTAAGAAAGAACAAAATCACTAAATAAACAATTCTTGTTAAACTAATAATTATACCAATAGAGATAACCGTGAGCGGTATAGTCCAGCCACCGAAAAACCAGCCCACGAAACCTAAACCGTTACTTGAAAAAACGAAATCGAGAAAAGCTCTGAAATTCTGATAAATTTCAACAGGAAAATCCGGAACTTTTGGAATTAATGAAAATATCCAGTATATAATTTGAAACATAGGTTGTACAAATGAAGTTAGAATTTGTGAAATGAAACCTGAAATATCCATTAGTCATCTTCTCCATCACCAGCAAAGAAATGCAAGGCTTGCTTATAAACATATATTGAAAAACCGAATAATACAACACCGTTAGATAATATAGTCATAACCGTATACAATTGAGGTGTTCTTTCTTGAATAAAACAGAAAGAAGCAGTATAGTTATGAATTCTTATATTGCAAGAAACGGTGTTTAAATTGCTTAAACGACCAACTATGTCTTGCGAAAATCGAACAGGGGAGTAAAGAACACCGAATCTTTCTCGAGATTTAGTATCAATCTTGTTAAAACTGCACTTTACAAAATCACCAAAATTTGAGCGATTCAATGCAGAACAATCATTTGCAAAGGCCGGAATATCACAGATTTCACCATCACATCGAATATTTGAATCTTTATCGAATGAAGTATTTGCGACTTCATAACTTTCGCCGTTAATCAAAACCTTTGTCCAAACAGGCTGAATGACTTCTACATTTTGCCCGAATCCGAGAAGTGGTGGTTTAGCTTGAATTTGAGTTTTGACCCAATATGTGCCTTTTTCTTCAAAATCGTAATTGAAATTATCGAGTAACGAATCACCTCCATATGAGAATATTTTTTGGCTTTTATCTTCATTATATAATTCATAATACGGGCGAACTTGCGTTATTTGGAACGGCTCTTTACCCCTATTGTCGATCGCTATAATAAAACCGTTAAGGTTCATTTTTGATACCTTATAAGAGAAATAAGGCCAAAACTTAGATTTATTTTTTTGAGTAATTGAATTTTCAATATCACTTAAAGGTTTATTTTCTTCATCAAAATCACTAGGGTAAACAACTTTAAATTGATTATATAAAGGGGCGTAAGCTACCCAACTGTCTCTTTCAGATTTTCCCATTAAACCGAATAATCTAAATTCAGATCCATAATTAAAAGTATAAAATTGAGGGTTAGAGGCAGATAATTCAATACTGTTATATTGTTTTGTTCTTTCTTGCCAATTTGAAGCTATCGAAATTCTTACATTGATTTGAATAAAATTTTGTTCTTCACTTTTATCTAATGGTTGAGAAAAAAATCCAGAATCTTTAAAAGAAAATTCTATATCTTTTTTACCAGTATAAACTAATAAATCAGCTTTAACATCATTGTTAGTTTTTTGATAAGATACTGACATTAAAGATTTTGCACCTTTAAAGTGAGCTTTGCACGCCTCATCGAGTTTTTGTTTTGTTAATTCTCCATAAAATTTTCTTGAGTTCTGATCGCATACTGCGCCCCAAAAACTTTGTAATGGAAGAAATTCATTTTTTACATTTTTTTCAATTACAATTCTACCAAGAAGGGGGTCGAATCGTTCATTATACAGTTTAAAATAGTGTAAATCACCTTGATGATTACTATATACAACATCTCGATTTGTTGTTTTTCTCATATTATACTTATCGAGTTTTTGCCAAGATTCATTATAATATTTTTCAGCTTGCGAATTTCTATAATGCTTATACTCATCGTTATTGTTATCATCAGCAAAAGCTAAATTTGAAGTGAAAAATGAAAAAATAGAGAAAAACAAAATCGAATATATAGCTATTTTCTTCATTTTATTTTTCTCCTAAACTTTTTATTATTACAAAAACAATTACTAAAACTATTATTATTGAAAGCCAAGTTATATGATCGAAATATACAGGCTCGTGAAGTGGCGACCAGATACGCATTAAAACATCCTTTGCTTAAACAATAGATAGATTATCATTCTCCACACGAAATAAACGCCTGCTAAAAACGCTATAACTGGTAGAATAAAAATAAAAAATTCTTTTATCAGTTCGAGCAAAGATGCAAGAACTACTCCAGAATCGACAGTTGTATAATTCATAAATAATTTCTCTTAATTTAATATGGACAGGGGCAGTTTAGAGACTTATGCCCAGGTCTACAGAATATTAAAACGCTATAGAGCAGTTTAGCGACTTGCTCAGGTCAAGGTTACGCTTTAACTTTCGAATATTTGCGAATCAATCGAAATGCGAGGCTTACACCGATTGTGAATCCGAGAAGGGCAATAACAATACCCATATTATCAGAGATCACAGTTGTGATTGACTCGATCAATTTTGTTGCAGTATCTGCAGGGAAGATTGAAGCCATTGTTTTTTCTCCTTTAAAGTTAATATTAATTTTTTTGTTCGCTTTTTGTTTTCTTTCACGGTGGGGTGAAAAAATGGAACTCAGAGGCTTAAATTATTTACATATTTTAGGCCTCGTTTAAAAATTCTGTTCCGTTAGGTTTAGGTGTCGATGACAAAATCAAAAGTTTAGCATTTGATTTATTCGACAATTTAAGTTCAAGAACTTGATCTAAACCATTTAAAGATAATCCGAGTTGAAGAACACTATATTTGATAGGTTGTTGAGTTTCTGGGTTTACGAATTCTTTTTCTGCAATGTCAGCAGAGTAGATTCGATTTAGAACATTGATTTTTTCTTGCATAGTTATTTTTCTCCTTAAAAAATACGATTGTTTATACTTACAATCGTATTGTATCACATGTCGCACAATATATCTTTTACGACATCATATATAAAACTATATAGGGTTTATTTATATTCTTTTTTGTGGGATATAATAAAATAATAGATCTATATAAATTATAATCCAGTAGATTATTAGCAAGGAAAGAGTGGGAATTACAAAAAATATTTTCCTTATATAATTTAAAAATTCTTTAAGTTTAATTTCTCAAATATCCATCTTTTCTAATAGATAAAAATAATTTTCCACACCCCTACCTTATTCATTTTTTTGACAATTTGACTTTTTTATTTTTTAATATTATAATATATTTTTTATATTTCTCCCTACTCTTCTTGTTCTCAATTGTAGCATAGAACAAAAAACGAACAAACCCCTTCTCCTTTTTTGTTCTTATTTGTAATAACCTTTTCCTTCAATTCTTAAATCTATGTAATTTGGTGAAATTTTATGAGTTCCAAAATATTCAATAGCCTTTTTAAAGTTAATAATTTGCCCTTCTGCAGAATCGGCTGTCGACATCCTCGCAAAATAACTTACACCTTTTACAGAAACTTCAACCTGTCGTAAACTAAGCGGCGGAATACGAATTTTCGAAACCTCTAAACCCTGTTTGTTTGCAGCAGAAACTAGTTTTCCAATAAAGCTAAAAAAGCTACTACTCGCAACATTTTTACCGTTAGAAACTATAGCACCACTATCATCAATTATATTTAGTGACGGTTTTTCAAAATTATTAACGTTAAAAGATACACCTTCAGAATCGACGAAAAATTCTTTACCATCGACCAACCAAGAAGCAACAGGTTTTCGAAAATCAAGATAAATTTTATATGAGGTTAAACCATTAAATTTAATATCCGAAATAGATAACACCTCTGGATAATCTTTTTGAAGGCTTTCAAGTAAAGCGTTTTTATTTAAATTTGATAAAATTCGTTCACTCGGATTTATATTTAAATATTCTTCAACCGATTTTTCATATTTACTTAAATTTTGGCTTTTTGACTCATTTGAAACTATTGAGACCTTAGAAATAAACTGAAATAAAAATATAGAAATTAAACTTATAAAAATAGCTAGAATCACGAAAAAAGCACCTAGCTTTCTTCGGCGAATAACTAATTTTTGATTTTCTGAACGCTCAGAATGCTCTTTCTGATGCCGTGAAATTGTTTTTCCACGCCGAAAATCGCCCTTCTCTCTTGAGCGTTCTTCTAGAATCTTTTCGCGCATTTCACGTCGAGTTAAGTTTTTTTCTTCTTTCATCTAACTATAATTATACCATAAGCTCAATATTTTTTATAGCTTTGCGGCTTCAAAAATCATTTCTGCAACATCTTTGGCAGCATTCGGCTTAGCAAATTTGCTAAATTCTTTGCCAAGCTTAAGCATTTCTTCTGGATTCTCTAAAGTTCTCAAAATTTCATCTGAAAGAATTTCTGGATTTTTTTCAATTTCATCATCTGAAACAATCTTAACAGCATTAGATTTTTGATAAACCTGCGCATTTTTTAATTGATGTCCGCCCGTTAATCTTGCGTTTGGAACAAGAATTGTTGGTTTGTGAAGCGCGGCAAGCTCAAGGTTGGAAGTTGCACCAGCCCGAGCAACAACCAAATCTGCGGCAGCTAAAAACTTCCACATGTCTTTTGATACAAAACTTAACAAGCAAAAATCCTTCGAAAATCCCTCAGTTTTTCTCTTAAGTTCACTAAATTGAGATACACCAGAGATTAGAACAATTTGAGCAGATTCTGAAAGTTCCCTACCCTTCGAAACTACTGCATTATTAAGCCGAGCTGCACCAAGACCACCACCAGTAACTACAACAAGAGGCTTATCTTTCGAAAACCCGAGCTCAACCTTAAAATTATCTCGTTCTTCTTTGCTATATTTTTTAAAATTTTCAAGTACTGGAATTCCAACGTATTTTGAAATTTCTTTTGGATAGTTATAAAATTCGAGCGGCGCACCTGTTGCAATCCTTTTAGCAAATTTTGAAATAATACGATTAGCTAAACCTGGGTGAGCATCAGAATCATGGATCACAATTGGAATTCTCAAGATCCAAGCGCTTATTCCAACAGGAACACAGACAAACCCACCTTTACAGAAAATAACATCTGGTCGCCAAAAAATTAGTTTGAAAAAAGACTGAAAAATACCAGCAATATTTCGAAAAATATCTATAAGATTTCCAAAAACAACACTTGGAATTGCAAGATGCTGCCAAAAAGTCAAATGATTATAGCGACGAAATTTCCCACTTGAAATTTTCGAAATTTTAACTCTTCCATCAAAAGAATCAGTCATTATTTTTTTAGCCTGCGGTGCAAATTTTTTATCACACCAAAAATGTAATTCTACTTTTGGATTTTTCTTTAAAATTTCTTTAAAAACTGCCACGATTGGAACTACGTGACCGCCCGACCCGCCGCCGACTGCCAATATTTTCATTGCCTTCCTCCTTAAAATCTTCAACTTGAGTAAATGATGTGTAATTCGAAATATTAAATACAACACCGAGAACTGTCAAAATAACAACCAAACTCGTTCCGCCATAAGAAATTAATGGAATTGTAATACCCTTAAGCGGAAATAGACCAACCATCGCTGCGATATTAATAATTGTTTGCGAAGCTAACCACCCAGCAACACCGGCCACAAAAAGGCGGCTCGCGGGGTTTTCCATTTTTGAAATAATCACAAGAAGCTGATAAAACAGCCCGAAATAAATTGCAATAATAAAAATTAAACCAACAAAACCAAACATTTCTCCCATTACGGCAAAAATTGAGTCATTAATAGTTTCAGGCAAATAGCCAGCAGATTGAACCGAATTTCCAATCCCTAAGCCCAAAACTCCGCCCGAGCCAATCGCGAGCTTTGCATTACAAATGTGATATTGATCCTTACCACTTTCAGTTAAAATATTACTACAATCACCGCTCGAAAAAGTTAAAATTCGAGAAATTCGATGAGGTTCGAAAACAATCAGAAGAACAACCCCAGCCAAAACCAACACACCAATTGGAATTAATTTTTTAGACTTCATTCCTGCGACAATAAACTGGAATGCAATCGCAATAATAATCGTCGTTGCTGTTCCGAGGTCTTTTTGAAAACCAGCAATCACCAAAAGTACTGCAATAATCACAACTGAAGCCGGTAGAATCGTTTCTTTATAACTGTTGATTTTTCCCTTCGAAGCCTGAGCGCCAAGGAAAGTTGAAAGAAGTAAAATCACGCCAATCTTTAAAAACTCAGCTTGCTGGAAACTGAAACCAGAAAAGCCAAACCAGCGACAAGCTCCATTTTCACAAATTACAGGAGGAAGATTAAACAATGCTAAGCCTGCAAGAGCTACACATAAAATTA
>CAUROE010000036.1:0-6414 GCA_963526465.1 uncultured Saccharimonas sp. (SeqCode) | reverse complement strand
ATGTAATAATTAAAATTTTATAAAGGGAGTTTCTAATGAAAGAAGAAAAATCAACTGTAGAATCTAATGATAATAAGCAGCTAAATAGAGTATCTTCAAAAGCTAAATCTGAGAAGCCATTCTATAAAAAAGCTTGGTTTTGGATTGTTATAGTTGTAATTATTGCTATTGGTAGCCAATATAAACAGCCTGAAAAAGTTGGTGAAAATAAAAATTCTGGATCAAACGGATCATCTCAAACTCAAAACAGTGAGAAGAAAAAAGAAGAAAAAACTGAATTCAATGTTGGTGATATAATTGCGTTTGACGGAAAAGAATTAACTGTTGAAAAGGTTGAGCGAAACTGGAATTCTGGAAATTCTTATCTAAAACCAAAAGATGGCAAAGAATATGTAAAAGTTTCAGTAAAGATTGAAAATAAATCTGAAACTGAGATGAACTATAATGTTTTCGAATTTAAGGCTGAAGATTCTAACGGAGCCGCTGAAAGTGCTAATGGGCAAACTTATAGCCTACCAGATAGTCTTGGCTCTGGTGATTTAGTGAAAAGTGGTAAAAAGAGCGGTTCTATGATTTTCGAAGTTCCTGCTGGTTCTTCATTGAAACTTCATTATCAACCATCATTTTGGTCTAATAAAAAAGTTATTGTTAATCTATAATATTTTTTTAAAAAACGGGCTTACTGTGAGCTCGTTTTAATTTGCTAAATTACTTAAAAAATGCTAAAATATAAACAGTTATGTTAGCTTATAAAAATAGATTTCACGGTCATGGTAGTTTACGATATGTCTATTCAAATGGAACTTCAGTTCGTACACAAAAAATTACCGTGAAATTTGCGCAAAATCCGCGTCGTAAAGATTCTCGTTTTGCGGTTGTGGTTTCGAAAAAGGTTTTAAAGAGCGCAGTTGGGCGAAATCGTATTCGCCGGCGAGTTTATGAAATTATTCGCCATGAACTACCAAAAATTGATGGCACTTTTGATGTTGTAGTGATGATTTTTCATAAAAGCATAAAAGATATTCCGCATGAAGAACTTAAAGAAACCATAATTGACATCTTTAAAGAAGCTGATTTTTATTGTAATAAGTAGTAGAAAGTAGTATAATAATAGATATGAACTTGTTTGAATTATTTATTACTCAGCCAATTTTGAACCTATTATTGGTAATTTATAACTTTATTGGTGATTTTGGTTTCACAATTATTGTCTTCACTCTAATTGTGCGATTTTTGATGTGGCCACTTACGAAAAGTCAACTTCATCAATCAAAAGTTATGCGAGAACTTCAGCCAGAATTGCAAAAAATTCGCAAAAATTCGAAAGGTAATAAACAAGCTGAAACTTTACAGATGATGGAACTTTATCGCCGTCATAATTTTAAGCCATTTCGTTCAATGCTGGCTTTATTTATTCAGCTGCCAATTCTGTTAACTTTCTTTAGTGTGATGCGAATTGTAGTAAATACACCCGATCAAATTTCGAAATGGGTGTATCAGCCGGTTGCACAAATGAGTCGCGTGAGTGATGTTATTTCAAGCAAAAAACTTGAACCAAAATTCCTTGGAATTATCGATTTAACAGATACAGCTGTTCCTTTAAATGACCTTTCAAGCGGTTTTATGATGGTGATTTTAGTTGGACTAACACTTTCGCAGTGGTATATGGTTCGGCAGACTCAGCCAAAAAATGGTAACCGTCGGGTTCGTGATATTTTTAAGGAGGCGGCAGAAGGAAAAGAGCCAAATCAGGCAGAACTTAATGCTGCTGTAAATTCTAATATGAATTTAATTCTCCCAGTAATTTTGTTCTTTCTTATGATGGGGCTTTATGGTGCTTTGATTTTCTATTATCTAATTTCGAATATTATTCAAATTATTCAGCAAAAATATATTTTCTCAATTGATTCAAAAGAGATGGAAGAAATTGCTCAGGAATCTCCAAAAAATAAGCTTAAAAATGCTAAAGAGGCAATCATTGTAAAAAATACACCATCTAAGCCGATAAAGAAAAATTCGAAAGAAAAAGGCGGAACGAATATTCGAAGAATTAAAGCGAAAGATGGAAAACGGAGGTAATATGAATCGAGAAGAATCAATTGTTTTTGCACAAAAGTTTTTGGAAGATATTTTGAGCTTTTTTGGAGTTAATCTGGCGGTTCATTCAACTGCGGATGATGAGATTATTCAACTTTCAGTTCCTTCAAGCGAGCTAAACTCTTTATTTATTGGTCGTGATTCTGGAAATTTGCGTTCATTGCAATTTTTAATTTCACGAGCGCTTGAGGCTAAAAATGCTGAAATTCACCGCGTAAATATTGATGTTGCAGATTATAAAAAACAACGAGCTCAAAAAATTACTGAAAAAGCTGAAAAATGGATTGAACAAGTTCGAAAAACTGGCGAACCTTACCGATTAAATTTAAATCCAACCGACCGCTTTACTGTTCATAGATTAGCTCAAGATTATTCGGATATCGAAACACATTCTGAAGGTGAAGGTCGCGAACGACAATTAATTATTTCGAAAAAATAAGTCTTTTGAAGGCTTATTTTATTTTAGATTAACCTTTGGTTTAGTTTTAAAATGGCTTCCAAATCGGTTATAAGTTTCTTTGGTAAATAAAAATATTTTTAATTTTTATTGAAGACAACTTTTTTATAAAGTATAAAGTTCCAGATTAAGCTGAAGACAGTAGCGATAAGCTTTGAAATTAAAAGCGATATCTTTAGATTTTTTAAAATACTTTCGAAAAATGGTAAAGTTAGAAAAATTATCACGCCTTGAATGATCCAAAGTCCAAAAAGTGTTACAATAATAAAAAGTGCCATTTCTCGAGCAAGTTCTTTTTTGCTTTTTGAAACTGATTTAAAAGTGATTTTTTTATTTAAGCCAAAGCTATTTATAAAAGTAATCCCAGTCGAGAAAACGTTTGCAATTAAAGAGCTAATTCCAAGAGAAGTTAGCCCAAAAAGAATTACAAAATCTAGAATTGTATTCAATCCACCAATTGCTGCAAACCAAAATTCTTGGCTATTTTTTAGCTTTTTTAGTAGATTTTTCATGGTTGAATTCCTTGATTTCTTGCGTTAGATAAACAGGGCGATTTTTGCTTTCGATGAAAATTCGACCAATATATTCTCCTAAAATTCCAATCGAGAGGAGCTGAATTCCACCAAGAAAAAGAATTACTGACATAATTGAAGTATAACCGTCACCAGTTGGAACACCGAAAAGTGGGCGGATTAGCAAAAAAGCGATCCATAAAAATGCAGCAATTGAGATTAAAAATCCTGTAATTGTAGCACTGCGAAGTGGTGCGACAGTAAAGCTAGTGATTCCTTCAATTGCGAGATTGAAAAGTTTTATATAATTCCATTTTGTTTCGCCAGCTACACGTGCATCACGTTTATAAGTAATTTCTTTCTTTCGAAAACCAACCCAAGAGAACATTCCTTTGGTGTAACGGTTAGTTTCGCGGAGAGTTTTTAGGGCTTCAACTGCACGGCGGTCGAGAAGTCGAAAATCGCCAGTGTCGCGTTGAATTTCAATTTGTGAAATTTTATCAAGTATGCTGTAGAACCATTTCGAAGTTTGCTTTTTAAGCCAAGTTTCACCATCACGAGATTCACGTTTAGCATAAACGTCATCAAAACCTTCTTCCCAAAGGTTGATCATTGCAGGAATTAACTCTGGTGGATCCTGCAAATCTGCATCAATAATCACTAACGCGTCTCCTTTTGCATAATCAAAACCCGCCAGCATTGCATTTTCTTTTCCAAAATTTCGGCTTAAATTAATGTAGGAAATTCGCGAATCTTTTTGGCTTTCACTTCTAATAATTTCCATTGTTTTATCTTTCGAACCGTCATTAATAAAAAGAAATTCAAAATCATATTTTGAAGTTTTTTTTGCTAAAAGGTTGAGCCTTTCGAAAAGTTTTGGTAGAGCTTTTTCTTCATTATAAGCTGGAATCATGATCGTGATGAGTTTCTTCATAGTAATTATATTATAGCACAAAATCACCAAAAAATATAACCAAAATGTTGAAATTTTATTTGGCTTATGCTAAAATTGGTTTAGGAGAAATAAAATGAAAATAAACACACAAAATACTAAAAAAACTAAAACTATTATTTTTGCTGCATTTGTAATTTTGCTGGTTGCTGGTGCTGGTGGAATTTTCTGGTGGGCAAATTCAAATTCTCAAAAAAATAATGAGAAAAAAGAAGAAAATACTTCAAAAGTTGAAGAGAAAAAAGAAGATTCAAAAAAATCTGAAGAAACTAAAAAGCAAGAATCTGCAAAGGAAATCATTAATTCGAAAACTAAAAATAATAATACTGATCGTGCTGAAGGAACTGTTGAATCCTCGGGATATACAAATTTTCCAACTTATACAACTGTGCAAGTTGAAGATGGCGCAGTTCGTGTGGCCGGGCAGATTTCAGGGCTTCTTTATGACGATGGGAATGGTAAATGTTCATACACTCTAACGCATTCTGATGGAACTAAAATTGAACTTTCAACCGAAATTTTAGAGAGTCCAAACAATAAATACTGTAAGGCAGTTTCGAAAAAAATTAGTGATAGTGAATTTAAAACTGGAAAATGGACAGCAATAACAACTTATAAAAATTCAAAACAAAAGCAAGAAGGAAGGTCGGATGCTCAAAGTTTTACAATCGAGAAGTAGAAAATTTAAAAAGTCAATTTTAATTGGTGTGCCAGTTGTGGCGGTTATTGTTTTTAGTGCTTTAGCTGTACTTAGAAATCTTTCTAATGCCGTTAAAGCAACTGATTTCAATCCTGGCCGAATTATTGACGATAGTATTTTTTATAATAAAGACGCAATGAACGTGCAACAAATCCAAAGCTTTTTAAACAAGCAAATTGGTAGTTGTGATACTTGGGGTACTGGTCCTTCTGGAAAAAATGATGGCAGAACCGCTGCTCAATTTGCTGCTGCACAAAATTCAAATTATTGGCATAAACCTCCATATGTATGCATAAATAATTATCACGAAAACCCAAATACTGGTGAAACTTCTTTCGAAAAAGGTGGTGGATCTTTCGAAGGTGGAATTTCGGCGGCACAGATTATTTATGACGCGGCTCAGAAATATGGAATTAACCCGCAAGTTTTGTTAGTTTTACTAAAGAAAGAATCTCTCAATTTGCTAGATGATAATTGGCCAGTAAAAACTCAATATAAATATGCGATGGGCTATGCTTGCCCAGATTCTGGCCCTGGATTTTCTGCGGCTTGTGCGGATTCGAAAGCTGGTTTTTATAAACAAATGACTTTGGCAGCTTGGCAATTAAAATATTATAAAGACCATCATAAAGATGGTGGTTATTCGCTAAAGCTTGGATGGAATAATATTCAATATTCACCAAATCCAGCTTGTGGTACAAAACGTGTTAATATTGAAAATATCGCAACTTTAAGTTTATATATTTATACACCGTATGTTCCAAATGATTCAGCACTAGCAAATTATCCGGGAACTTCACATTGTGGAGCTTATGGAAATCGTAATTTCTTTATGTTCTTTAACCAGCTATTTGGTTCGACTCTTGAAAGTAAAAGAATACACAGTGGAATATATGAAAGATACATTGAGCTAGGTGGTGAAAAAGGATATCTTGGTGATGTAGATTCTGAATTTTTTAAGACTGATAAATCAATATTCCAAAGGTTTAAAAATGGTTTCATAATTGGAAGCGATAGCACTGGATATTGGGAAAACTATGGTAAAATTAGACAAAGATATTCTGAGCTAGGGTATGAACATGGTAAGATGGGATTACCACTATCTGGATATTTTAACATTATCAATAATGGTCATGCGCAAAAATATCAGAATGGTTTCATAATTGGAAGCGACAGTACTGGATATTGGGAAAGTATTGGTTTAATTAGAGAAAAGTATGCTCAATTAGGGTATGAACATGGTAAGATGGGATTACCTATAACACAAGAATTTTCAACTATTCAAGGCGGATGGTTCCAAAAATATCAGAATGGTTTTATCATAGGTAGTCCAAAATCTGGATATCATGAAAGTTATGGTAAAATACGCGAACGCTGGAATAAGATTGGTAATGAAAAAGGTACTTTAGGATTTCCTATTAGTGATGTTATTGAAGAAAAAGGTTATAAGATACAACACTACGAGAGGGGTGATATTATAGGAAACGATAATTTAGGATATTGGGAAATTCAGGGTGATGTATTTAAATTTTATAATTCATTAAATAATACGCAAAAAGATAAACTCGGCTTGCCATTAAAGAATGAAGCATGGGATAACGGTAAATGGACTCAGCATTTCGAAAGAGGATTGATTACAGGCGTTGGTGATAAATATATATTACCAAATGGTAATGAGGGCGAAATCTTAGCTATT
>CAUROE010000035.1:0-6462 GCA_963526465.1 uncultured Saccharimonas sp. (SeqCode) | reverse complement strand
AATATATTTTTTTTAGTTTGATGAAAGAGTTTAAGAAAATTCAAAACAAAATGAATCCTCTTAAAAGGTTATAATTCAGCCTGTTGATGAAATTTAAAAGCAAAAAACACCTTTCGTGCAAAATCCGCAAATTGAAAAAAGACCATTAGGTACAAATCAAAATCAGGCTAAAAGTTTCGAATTTAAAAAGCCAGTTTCTAATTATGAGCAAAAATCCGCAACGATTACAAAGGAGCTTCGGCGAGCAAAAATGTCGGCACCGATTCTTTCGAGCGATGAATATTCTGCACCTATTAAGCATAAAAAGAAATCTGGCTGGGGTGTTGTGCTAGCTATAATTGCAATTCTAATGCTTGGTGCTGGTGCTGGATTGGTAGCATATCTGGTGGCATTTCAATAGAATTTTGTAGTTAAGATATTGAACCACTTTTCGAAAATTGAAGAGTGGTTTTATTTATTATAAAAAGGAAAAGTCAGTATGTACTGACTTTCGAAAATAATTAAGTGTAGATATAACAGTTTTATTTCAATTTTTCAATTCTTTGTTCATTTTGTGGGTTATTGGTCTGATTGTTGATAGGCTCGTTATTTAAAATAACGAATATAAGCATACCAAAATAAATCATTATAAAAATTGAAAGTAAAGAACGAACTATAAATGCGCGAGGAGTTTTTACTTCTCTCATAATGTACCTCCGATAATATTAGAATGCTTAAATCATACAAAATATAATTTTAAAAGTCAACAATTTGCTAAAAAGGCTAAAATTTGGTAAAATGAAAGAATATGAATGCACAAGAAATCCGAAAAGCTTATTTAGAATTTTGTCAAAAAAATGGCCACGAAGTAATTGAGCGCGCTTCTTTAATTTTAAAAGATGACCCAACAACCCTTTTCACTGGGAGTGGAATGCAGCCACTCTTGCCGTATCTTTTGGGTGAAAAACATCCAAAGGGTGTGCGATTAACAGATAGTCAGACCTGCTTGCGAGCGCAAGATATTGATGATGTTGGTGATAATCGCCACACAACATTTTTCGAAATGCTTGGAAATTGGTCTCTTGGCGATTATTTTAAAGAGCAGCAAATTCGGCAATTCTTTGAATTTTTGACAGATGTAGTAGGTCTTGACCCTTCGAAAATATACGTTTCTTGTTTTATTGGTAACGAAAAATACAATATTCCACGCGATGATGAATCGGCAGAGATTTGGCGAAAGGTTTTTGCTGAAAAAGGGATTGATGCAAAAATTGTTGAGCTTGACATGGCCGAAAACGGTGATAAGCTCGGTCTTCAAGGCGGACGAATTTTCTTTTATAATGATAAAGAAAACTGGTGGAGCCGTGGTGGCGGTTTAGATTCAACACCGATTGGTGATCCTTGTGGACCGGATTCAGAAGTTTTTTATGATTTCGGTGAAGAAAATCATGATGCTAGTTTTGGGGAGGCCCACCCAGCGAGTGACAGCGGTCGGTTTATGGAAATTGGTAATCAGGTTTTTATGCAATATCGACGCCTGGAAGATGGCTCTTTCGAGCCACTTGAAAAGAAAAACGTAGATTTTGGCGGCGGTTTAGAAAGGATTGCTGCGGCAAAAATTAATAATCCAGACGTATTCCAAATTAGCTTAATGAAGCCAATTATCAAAAAGCTTGAAGAAATTAGTGGTAAAAATTATGATGAAAACAAAATTTCGATGCGCGTGATTGCCGACCACTTGCGAAGTGCAACGTTTTTGGCAGTTGATGGCTGCACGCCTTCAAACAAAGAACAAGGCTATGTGATGCGAAAATTTATTCGTCGCGCGATGGCGAAGGCTTTCGATTTGGGTGTAGAAGATAATTTTGTTGAACAGATTGTGCCAGTAATCGTTGGTATCTATGCACCAGATTACAAGGAAGTTGCTTTAAAATCTGATGAAATTATTGCAGTTATGACGAAAGAAGAGAAAGTTTTCCGTCAAACTTTACGAAAAGGATTAAAAGAATTTGATAGGATTGCACATAAATATGCAGATGATAAAAAACGTAATAAAATCCCTGCTGATGGAAAATTTCACTATGTTGGATTAGCAGGTATGAGTGGTGAAGATATTTTTAGTCTTTATGATACTTATGGATTTCCATCTGAGCTTTCTATAGAGGAGTCTAGAAGGCGAGGCATTAATCTTTCTACTAATTGGCGCGAGGAATTTGATGTTAAAATGAAAGAGCAGCGTGAACGCTCGCAGACGGCTTCAAAAGGTAAGTTTAAAGGCGGGCTTGAAGGGCAAACACTCGAACATCGCAAGCTTCATACAGCTACTCACTTGATGAATGCGGCACTTCATAATATGTTTGAGGGGCAAATTGCGCAAAAAGGTTCAAATATTAATGCTGAGCGGCTCCGTTTTGATTTTACTTTTGATCGAAAACTAACTGATAAAGAAAAGCAGCAGATTGAAGATGCGGTTAATGATCAAATTTCGAAAGGACTGGAAGTTTCTTGGGCGGAATATCCAACAGATTACGCCTTGAACGAGCTGAAAGCGATTGGTGTGTTCGGCGATAAATATGGTGAGACAGTTAAAGTTTATACGATGAAAGCTAAAGGCGAAAAACCGTTTAGTGTTGAAATTTGTGGTGGGCCTCATGTTGATAATACGCGAGAGCTTGCTGAAGGCGGTAAAAAGTTTAAGATTGTGAAAGAGCAATCTTCAAGTGCTGGCGTTCGGCGAATTAAGGCTATTTTGCGATGATTCAAAAAATTAAACGCGGAACTATTGTTGTTGGCTATCCTGGCGTTGGAAAAAGTTCAATAAAGCATAAGGACTTTATAGATTTGGAAAGCTCTGATATTATTTATGTTGATAATTTGGCTTGGAAATATGGCAAAGAAAACGCAAAAGGGCGATTTGATAGAGTTCGAAAAGATAATTTTCTTCAGATTTATTGTAACGAAATTGTAAAAAATTATTCTCCAGATAAAATTATGGCGGTTTGGAACAATAAGAAAGTTATTGATTTTTTAGTTCAAGAAAAAATGCCATTTTGTGTGGTCGCTCCAATGAATAATCCTAAAAATATAAGTGAGTTTGTTAATCGATACAAAAAACGAGGTAATAATGAATCTTGGATTTTTGGAGTTGACAGAAAAAGCGGTGTAAAGGGTTCTCTTGAGAGGTTTAATGCTGATGAATTTCGAAAAAAGTATGACTGCGAGGTTTTCGAACTGGATAACAAAACTTTTTTGAGCGATATTTTGGAATTAGAAGACATAGAAATAATCTTGTGAAAATTTGCAAAAAAACCTTAAACGGTTTATAATAGTGTTAGTATGCTATTCAAGAATAAACAAAAAGAAGATTTAAGCGACAATCATATTGTTGCCCTTGATATTGGAACTGAATTCGTGAAGGCTCTTGTAGCTGAAATTGATGGTGATGAAATTCGTGTTATTGGTGTTGGGCGTGCACGGCAGAGTGTGGCGGATATGCATTCGGGTGCGATTGCTGATATTGCTAGTGTTGTTCAAAATTGTGAGAATGCCTTGATTGAAGCGGAAGACCAAGCGGAGATTCAAGCTAAAAAAGCCGTAATCGGAATTGCCGGCGAGTTAGTTAAAGGAGCGACAAATACAATTAAATATCGTCGCCCGCAGCCAAATCGCCCTCTTGATGAAGCTGAAATGGAATTTATTATTGATAAAATTCAAGAAAGAGCTCAGCTTAAAGCTCAAAGAGAGATTGCTCTTGAGACGGGAAACCAAGAAGCTGAAATTAAGCTTGTTAATTCAGCAATTGTTGGGATTCATATTGATGGCTATAAGGTTTCGAATCCGATTGGTTTTCAGGGAAAAGATGTCTCAATTCAAATTTATACAGCTTTTGCACCAACTGTCCATATTGGTGCTATTGAGCGTGTTGCAAATGAACTTGCGCTTGATTTAATTGCGGTAGCGGCTGAACCTTTTGCGGTTGCTAGAAGTGTTGTTGGCTCAGATTCTTCAAGCAATTTTACTGCAATTTTAGCTGATGTTGGTGGTGGAACAACTGATATTGCTGTCGTGAATGATGGTGGTGTTGAAGGAACTAAAATGTTCGGAATTGGTGGTCGAAGTTTTACAAATCAAATTGCGAACGAACTCTCATTGTCTTACAAGAACGCTGAAAAACTAAAGCTAAACCTTTCGAATGAAAAACTTAAGTCTACTATTGCAAAGCAGGCAATCGATGCAATTGATAATACTTTGGATGTTTGGATCTCTGGTGTTGAACTAGCTTTAAGCGATTTTGAAAATGTTGATTATCTGCCAAATAAGATTTTGCTATGTGGTGGTGGCTCAAGCTTAGAATCTCTTGTTGAAAGATTGGAAAATGACGATTGGTGGCAAGAATTGCCATTCAATAAAAAGCCTATAGTAAAGCATATTAAGCCTTCTGAAGTTTCGGGAGTTATTGACGAATCTGGAAAAATTAACGACCATACATTTATTACGGCAATGGGGCTTTTACGAGTCGGATATGACACTTACAGTACTGATGAAAATGCTAGCGAGAGTTTTCGTGATAAACTAAACAGGATTTTACGAGCTTAAAAGAGGTAAGATATGAGTGAAAAAGTTAAAAAAGATGTAATTTATGTTGATGTTGAAGATGATATTACGGATGTTGTTAATAAAATAAAATCTTCGAAAGAGAGAATTATTGCAATTGTTCCACCAAAAAGTTTGGGTATTTTTAGGAGTGCTGTAAATATTCGCTTGCTTTCTCGAGCTGCACAAAAAAATGATAAGAAAATTGTTTTTATTACTAATAATTCTGCATTAAAGACTATGTCGGCAGCGGCAAAAATTCCAGTTTCAAAAACTCTTCAAAGTAAGCCAGAAATACCAGAAATTGATATTTTAGAAGTTGAAGGAGATGATGTTATTAATGGCGAAAGCTTGCCAATTTCGGAATTTAGTGGTCCAACTTCTGATGAGAAGGAAGCTGAAATTCTTGAAGGAATTGATATTGATGATAATAAGAATTTTAACAAGATTAATCCAGAGCTTAAAAAAGAGAAGACTAATAAATCTAGAAAAGGATCGAAAGTTCCAGATTTTTCAAAGTTTCGAAAAAAAATTCTCATTATTGGTGGAGTATTTTCTGTATTTTTAGTATTTATGGTTTGGGCAATATTCTTTGCTCCATTTGCGGATATCACGATTGCTGCAAAAACCTCGACTACTAACGTAAAAGGTGTTACTTCGATTTCTAATAGCACAAGTGAAAATTCGTTGCTTTCAAAAACTGAAACTATTGAAAAAAATCATGAAATTACTTTTGAAGCGACTGGAACTCGTGAAGAAGGCGAAGCGGCTTCAGGGACTTTAAATCTTTCTCAAAGTGGTGATAGTGATCCTGTTACTGTGGCGCAAGGCTCTGCATTTTCAGCTGGGCAATGTAATTTTATTACAACCTCATCTGTTACTATTCCAGGAGCAAAGATTAAAGGTGGTGTGATTTCTAATGGAAAAGCGAGTGTTAAAATTAAGGCGACGACTATCGGCGAGCAATGCAATCTGCCAGCGCAAGAATATGTTTCATCAATTAAGGGTGTTTCGGCAAGTGGCGGTCAGCTTTCAGGCGGCTCGAAAAAAACTTTAAAAGTTGTTTCGCAAAATGACATAAATGCAGCAAAAGCTAAAATCAATACAGAAAATGTGGATTCTATTAAGAGTTCTCTAAAAGCTAAATTTGGCTCAGATTATACTGTATTAAACGATAGTTTCTCTGTAAAAGATGGCGAGATTTCTTCTTCTGTTGCCGTCAATCAAGAGGCTTCAAACGGTAAGGCTACATTAAAAGCAACTTCTCTATATTCAATTACGGCAATTGAAAATAGAAGTATTGAAAGAGTTATCTCTTCTCTTGCTAAAAATAAAATGGGTGATTTAAATAATCAAAAAATTTATGATTATGGCTTGAAAGAAGTCTCATTTTCAAAATTTAGTGGTAATAGTGTAGAGATCTCATCAAATGTAAAAATTGGCCCAGTTATTGATATAGATAATCTGAAAGATAAAATTAAGGGTAAAAAATCTGGCGAAGTTCGAAGCTTAATTGAAGCGAAAGAGGGTGTAAAAAATGTTGATGTGAAGTTTTCATTCTTTTGGGTAAATACTGTGCCGAACGATGATAAAAAAATTAATATCAAGTTTACGGTTGATAAATAATGAGATCTTTAAAGTTAATGGCGCTTGATGTTGGCACTAAGAGAATTGGTATCGCTTTGGCTGACTCCTTTATCAAAATAGCCATACCATTTACTACTGTTGAAGTGAATAATGATGCAGACTCTGCAATAAAACAAATTATTGAGATAATTTCGAAAGAAGAAATCGACGTTCTTGTGGTTGGGTTACCACGAAATCAGAGTGGTGAAGAGACTTCGCAAACTGCTTATACTAAAGAATTTGTAAAAAATTTTGAATATTCAG
>CAUROE010000034.1:0-6526 GCA_963526465.1 uncultured Saccharimonas sp. (SeqCode) | reverse complement strand
GTGCACAGCCGTCCGATCTCTTTTTAGGCGTGGAATTTGGTATTGACACATTTGACTGTGTGGCACCAACTCGTCAAGCTCGAAACGGTGCAATCTTTACTTATTCTGGGCGAATTAATATTAAAAACGCCAAGTTTAAAGAAGACTTCACACCGATTGATAGCGATTGCAATTGCTACACTTGCCAAAATTTCACAAAAGCTTATGTTAATCATCTTTTTCGTGCAGACGAAATTCTCGCCAGCACACTTGCTTCAATTCATAATGAATTTTTCGTAATTAATACAGTTGATAAAATTCGTGAAAGTCTTGAAAACGGCACTTTTTTTGAATATAAACGCCAATTTTTAACAAAATATTACGGTAAAGAGCGAGCAAAAGACTTCGAAACCAAGCAAAATGAAGATTCGTTGCAAAATTAAGCCAAATTCAAAAAAAGGGAATCTAATTCAAAAATCACAAGATGAAAACGGTGAGTTTTTTGAGATTTTTATTCGTGAGCCAGCAATTGAAGGCAAAGCAAATCTGGCAGTAATTAAATTATTGAGCAAAGAATTCGGCATTTCGAAAAGCCGAGTCTCCCTAAAGACTGGTATAAAATCACGATTTAAGATTTTCGAAATTGATGTTTAATATATAATTATATAGTTGAAAGTTGAGTATTTTAAGAGTATACTAAGTGTGTATAGAAACTAATTGGGAGCTAAATAAAATGGAGTCTATTCATACTATTATTAACATTTCATACAATATTATTACATTTATTTATTTTGTATTTTTCTGTTATTGTGTATACTTGAAAATTGCAAAAAAAGACATTATTAAGCCTTTGAAAGCAATTAACCATCGTAAAAAATTATCTTTATGGATTGGGTTCTTTTTATGTCTTGCTCTAGCTTTTGCGGAAGCTTGGTCACGAGGAGCTTATAAATAATGCATAACTTTTTAATGTTTATATATTCAGTTAGTATTTTCTTAGGAATTATCCTATTACCTTATTTTATTTATTTGAAAGTTAGTAAAAAGCAATCAAAAATTAAATTTCTAAATTATAAATACCGAGTTGGTTTTGGGCTGATTGCGATAGCTTTCTTTTCTGCATTATTGATGTCGATACTACCCGGAGGGAAACCGCTATTTGTTCGAGATGATAACCAGAAAAACTTAACTCAGAAAAAAGACGAAGAGACAAAAACACTAGGAGAAAAGCCAAAAGTTGAAAGCGGTGTTGTTGGTGAAAGTTTATTGGCAAATGAAGAAATTCGGAAAAGTCCAACTTACCAAGTGCTAAAAGTGGTGGACGGCGACACGATTCATATCAGTTATAACGGTAAAGATGAAAAAGTGCGTTTTATTGGCCTAGACACACCCGAAACTAAAGATCCGCGCAAACCGATTCAATGTTTTGGATGTGAAGCTACGGCAAAAATGATTGAACTTGCTGAAAATAAAAATGTTCGACTTGAATTTGATAAAACACAAGGTGAGCGTGATAAATATGGGCGGATTTTAGCTTTTGTTTATAGTGAAGACAATAAAAACCTAGCCTATGAGATGATCCGGCAGGGCTATGGAAATGAATATACCTATAATTCAAATCCTTATAAATATCAGAATGAGTTTAAGGAAGCGGCACGCAAAGCTCGTGAAGAGAATAAAGGTTTATGGGCGGAAAATACTTGTGCGGGTGACGCAACTAAACCTGCAGATTCACCAGCTCCTGCTCCGCAACCACAACAACGATCTCAAGGTGCTTGTGTAATTAAAGGTAATATTGGTAAAAATGGCAAGATCTATCATATGCCTGGTCAAAAATATTATGACAAAACAAATCCTGAAGCAATATTTTGCTCAGAGGAAGAAGCTCAAAGTGCCGGCTTTCGAAGATCAAAGGTTTAACACCTAATTTTCTCAATCTATATAAATATATTGCCTAAACAAAAACTAATTCAAAATATTCAAATTAAAGTAAAAACATGAGCGCATTAACTCATGTTTTTACTTTGGCTGGGATGGAGGGATTCGAACCCCCGAATGGCGGGACCAGAACCCGCTGCCTTACCACTTGGCGACATCCCAATACTTTTCAATTATATCAAAAAAAATAATGCTTTTCAAGAGCTTTTCGAAAGCCTTTTATTGACAAAACTAATATTTTCTGCTATAATTTAGTTGTCCAAGCTTTTGCTTGGAAATTTTATCTAGGAGGATTCGAAAATGAATCAAGATTTATCGTTGCAAGAAGTGATATTTCAGGCAATAAAAACCAGAACACTAGTTAGGCTTGAAGCGGACGGAGATAAAATTATCCGCATAGAGCCCGACTCAGCATATGATCTGAATAAGGCAATTATCGAGATCCACGGATCAGCGGAAATTGTTTATCTTGGCGGCGTTTCATTAAAAAGATCCATAACGCATCGAAAAGTTAAAAAAATTGCCGTGTGGGCTAATTTAGATTTCAAAGCCGTAAAAATATTGTACGGCGAAGAAATTCCACATCGGATTGAAGATGCTCTTTCAACTCCAGAAGATTTTTTCAGCGATAAATTCAGTAAAAAACCTTTTGGAAGATATTTATTAAAAGATGAACTCGAAATTCCCCCGTTTTTAAAGAATAGAGTTTTCTAAACCTCAAAGTCGCAAAAACGCGGCTTTTTTATTAAGCTCAAGCTTGCATTTTAAAAAATCTTGTTATAAAATTTAAACAATAAGCTCCTCGGTCCGCCGAAATTTGCAGCTTATGGAGGTACATTATGGTTATTTTCCTTAAAAATAGTCGATGAAGCCGTAAGCGAAAAACAGCTTTCGGTAGAAATCGCAAAAGCTAAATCAGTTCAAATTGAAGGATCTTCAGCAGAAAAAATCGTAGAAAATCTCGAAGAGCTGCTGGAAGAAAAAGATTCCCTCATTTTAATAGCTGGTGCTAATATTTTTAGTAATAGGCTCGTTTTAATGGAAGAAATCTTTGATATTTTTGAAGAGAAAGAAATCAATGATTCAGCTTATTGCTATCAAATTCATCAAAGCTCACCAGAGCAAAAAGATTTCGAAATTTATTGCCAAAGTGGCACTAGTATCGAAATTAAAAGAATTTAATTCAGAACCTCGCAATTTTGCGGGGATTTTTTTAACCTTGATTTTTCTTTAAAAAAGTTGTATAATATTAAAAGCGCTCGTTTGAGTAGCACATTAGAAAGAGGACTTATATGGCTTATTATATTTTTTCTATTCGCACTTCTGCTGGTCATGAATTTCTTTATGATGGCGACAGCGACAAACTTATGCGAGACTTAAACGCAATTGATGGGTCGAATCGCACAGGAACGGTTTTAGTTGAGGACGAAAAAATAGCTCTTCGAAAAGAAGTTTTTGAGGAACTATTGCGAATCCGTAGCTTATTCAAACAAAATGAAAATGTTACTGGATTCGAAATATATGATAGTTTTCGATATTCGAAAAAAAGGAAATTCAGTATTGAGTTTTTAGAGAATGGCATAATTGAAGTTACAAAAATAGAGGAGGAGGAAGAAGATGGCTTATAATGTTAGTGGAAGAGCTTTAAAAGAACTGAGAAAACTGACAAAAGAAAACCCTTCAGGAACATTTGATAAAGGAGAAGCCCCAAACCTCTGGGCCTACATCCAAGAATATTGCCGAATCGGAGCCAATAAAAATCAAACACACTTTCTTTTTGAGAGTGCGGGAGAAGTCTACGAGGTCGACATAACCGGCCATTTGTTGACAATCTACAAACATAATTGGAAACCCTCTTAAAATAAAACCCTAAACCAGGGTTTTTAATTTTCAATAAAATTCAATACTAAGATCTTATTTTTAAGCATAAGCATTTCTGTAAAAATTACAACATCCCACATTTAACAGATTGAAAATTGTGGAAAACTTAAAATTAGCTTAAAATTATATAAAAATATTGACTTTTAGGTTAATTCGTGATAGAATTTAAAAGATAATATCAAAAGAAAACAGACAAGGAAAATGCGAGGAATATGTCTGAATTACCAGAAAAACAAGTAAAACGGCTAAAAAGCTTGATTCAAGAAGCGGAAACTAATCTTGCTGCAGCCAAAGAATTACTGATAAGCATTAGCGGTGAAGATAACACCGTGACAGCTCCAAGTAATTCCATCATCGAAAGCCCTCATGGCAAAGTTATTGAAGGTGTT
This sequence comes from uncultured Saccharimonas sp. (SeqCode), assembly GCA_963526465.1. GTDB lineage: Bacteria > Patescibacteriota > Saccharimonadia > Saccharimonadales > Saccharimonadaceae > Nanogingivalis. The sequence goes on along the minus strand of CAUROE010000034.1, from coordinate 2,339 downwards.
TTCGATGGTCAAACTATGATTGGTCCAGATGGTAAAAATTACCCAGTTCCAGCGAATTATGCTTCGAAATCAAAGCTTGTGGAGGGCGATATTCTGAAGCTTACAATTAATGAAGATGGTGGGTTTATTTATAAGCAAATTGGTCCGGTTCCGCGAAAACAAATTATTGGAACGCTCATCAATCACGATGGTTCGTTCTTCGTTGAAGCGGGTGGAAATGAATATAAAATTCTGCTTGCAAGCGTGACTTATTTCCGCCTTCAAGTTGGCGACCAGGTCACAATCATCATCCCAGAAGACAACACCGACACCACTTGGGCGGCGGTAGAGGCTTCATTCTAAAAAATTTGAGAGATTTATATTAGTTAAAAATCGTGCGAAACTATTGCGAGGTCGCACGATTTTTAATTTATTTATTTTTTTCGAAAACTTGCTAAATATAATCGCTTATGTTAAAATAGGTTTGTTAATTATTAACCTTAAGCACATTGACAAAAGTAATAGATATTTTAATATTATAACATAAAAAACCGCCTAAGCACGGGTGGGCATCGCTTAGACGGTTTTTTATCTCTTCGACGCACCCGCTAAGGCTCGAAAAATTCGAAGCTGAAAACCCACCAAAATTCAACAAAGGGCTCGCCGGTCAAAGAGGTTACCATGTGCAATATTTATAATTCTTATAGTATATAAAGGAGGGACAAAGAATTATTAAGAATATATTGCACACTATAACAATAGATTTAAGTTTCATTGACAAATTTTTAAATTATTTTATCAATATTTATATATTATCATAAACTTACAACAATGTCAACAATATTTTAGAATTTTATGGAAATTATTAAAATTAAACCTACGTCATTAGATTATTTAAAAGATTTACAACATATTCCAGACCCACCAAAGCAGCTTTTTATAAGAGGGCAGTTGCCTCCAGAAAGGATCAAAACTGTAGCGATTGTAGGAACTCGCAAGCCGAGCGCATATGGTAAAGAAGTTGCAACCAAAATTGCCAGCGAATGCGCAAAAAACGGTATTGTAGTTGTGAGTGGTTTGGCTTTAGGGATTGACTCGGTTGCACATCGGGCAGCTCTCGATAGTGGTGGAATTACTCTGGCAGTTCTTGCAAATGGTGTTGATAAAATCTATCCGCGTTCACACGAAGCTTTAGGGCAGAGAATTCTTGAAAATAATGGTGCAATTTTAAGCGAATATCCAAACGGAACGCCAGCCCAGCCTTGGCAGTTTCTAGCGCGCAACAGAATTGTTTCAGGTCTTGCTGATGCTGTAGTAATTATTGAAGCTGCTTCGCGTAGCGGAACTCTCTCAACCGCAAATCATGCCCTCGACCAAGGAAAGGAAGTTTTTGCCGTTCCGGGAAATATCACCTCACCACTTTCTGCAGGCTGCAATCAGCTTATTAAGAACGGTGCAAATCCCTTAACTTCAATAGAAGATCTGCTCGATTTTTTAATTCCAGACCGTTTCGAAAAGCAAACCAAGCTCTTCCAGGGTGACACACCTGCCGAAAACGCAATTCTCGAAATTCTTTCAAAAAATGGCACAACAGCTAGCGATTCTATAATTAAGCAATCTGGGCTTTCTGTGAGCGACTTCAATCAAGCCGCAACAATGCTTGAAATTAAAGGGCTAATTTCAAACAATGGCGGAAATATCTGGAGCTTGAAGTAGATTTTTAAAAAGAAATGTGATATACTAAAAAGAATGAAAAACTTAAAAATTAGCGATTTTTGGATCTATAAATTTCGTTACCAAATTGGAGTTGGGATTTTATCACTCAGCTATCTTGCAATAATTATTTATACTTTATTTTTTGCACCAAATGGATTAACCGCCGGGGAAATTGAGAGCGCTAAAAGTTCAGTAAACTTAAACTTTTCAAATATTTTTTCGAAGAATATTCTAGATTTTCCATTTAGATTTTTACAAAAAACTAGCATTGATATTTTTGGTTTAAGCAATTTTGCAATTAAATTGCCGTCAGTTTTGATTTCTCTGTGTTCGATATTTTTTATAACGAAAATCTCAGGAATGTGGTTTTCGAAACGCGCCTCTATTTTGGCTTCCATCATCGCAATCACATCAAGCCAGTTTTTCTTTATTGCTCAAAACGGAACGAGCGAAATTCTTTATATTTTTTACCCAATTTTGCTAATTTGGAGCGGAATGGAATTTCTAAAAGAGCCAAAAAAACGCCAAATTTTCACTTTAATTTCAATTTTAGGGCTTAGTTTTTACACGCCGCTCAGCTCTTACATTGCACTAGCATTTTTAATTACAATTTTAGTACATCCACATTTACGGTTTATTATTAA
>CAUROE010000033.1:0-6638 GCA_963526465.1 uncultured Saccharimonas sp. (SeqCode) | reverse complement strand
TGGTAATCCTTTCGAAGAATCTCCTTCCACCTCAATAATCTCTGCTTCATAGCCAATTGGTGCGGCTGATATAACTTTACTCACCATAATGTAATAATTTTATCATAAGCATTTAAAAATCTCAATTTTATGATATAATGTAAATATGTTGGGGCTGAATTAGCTTTAGACAAGAGGAATTTAACAGTTTGGCTTGCAAGTCGTTTACTGCGTAAAGTATTAAATAAATGCAAAAAACTTTGCAGCTAAAGTTGCAGCATTCTTTGCTCCAGCTTCAGCACCAGTTGCTGCTTAATTTATTGGCAACCATTTTTCGAAATGGGGCAGTGCGTATTTCGAAAAGTGTCATATTTTTTCACTGATAGCTTAAAATTTTCGCGATAAATTTTAAGTGAGATTTTTTCGCAACTTTTAATATATTTTTGTTGATTTTTTAAGTATTAAATTTTAACCAAAATTAACTAAACTTGTAGAAGGCTAAAATGTTACCTTTTGGACCCGAGGGCAGTTCTCGGCAGCTCCACCAAAAATATTCTTAAGAGCATCTTTTATACAAGATGTTTTTTATTTTTTGAAAAATAAAAATGAGCGACTGCGAGGAACGCTCATTTTATAAATAGTAATGTGGAGTTTTTGATTTTTAATTTTAGAGTTTTATGTGAACTGCGGAATTCACTTGAAATAATTTTTATTTTTGGCTCATGTATAAACTTTTTATTCATAAGCTACCTCTATAATAATCTAAAATAAGCATAAAGTCAATACTTTTTTAGACTTTTTTGTATAATTTTTTTGTTCATTAAAATTAACAGATTTAAACGTGTTAAAAGTACAACAAAACTCATTTTATTATGCTTATGGTATTGACTTTTTGAAATTGTTGTGATACAATTTAAATAGCTTTGAAAGAAATAAAAAGCAAAAATAAAAAATAGTTATCGTACATTCCACCAAGCACATTAGAAATTTTAAAATTTAATAATTTTGAGTTGTCCGGTATTCTTTACGGAGTTTGAACGGCGATTTGAAATTAAGGTTTAAAATCTTCATTGGATTTTTAACTTATTTTCGAAACGCCAAAAAGCTCCGCAAAAAATAGCGTAGAGCGCTGAGGTACTAAAATAAGTACTTGTATCTTCAAAAGAAGATATTTAAGGAACCCTCAATGAAAATAACTATGCTTCTCCTTGCGAGAAGCGGTCAACTAGCTCAAAAGAGTAGGCATCAAGGTAGGCCGTAGACCACATATTTTAGTAAGGTATTTTGTTATGATGGAAATCTACTTGCTTATTCTTTGTACTTGCTTACTATTTGGGCTGAATCTAACAAAATGGTATTATATTATGATTTCAAAAATTATTTTTAGTCTGTCTGGGTTATCGGGTGTTGGTATTTTTTTAATGCTCACTCAAACTTCTCCTAATAAAGTTGGTCCAGTTGGAATCCTCGCATTATTTGCAATGATATATTTGGTTTTTCTTGGTATTATTGCGATATTTTTATATTCTTCACATCGGGTTTTTTCGCTTGCATATTCTTTAGTCAGAAAGGGGCAGCCTTCACTAAAAAAACAAGAAAAAAATCCAGCTTTCTTTTTGAAATATTCTGCTGCGCTCGCTTTTGCCCCAATTGGAATTATAGCAAAACAATCCACCGGCGGAGTAGGAATATTCGAAATATTATTATTGATAATTATTGAAACAATTGCAATAATTTACATTTCAAAACGCTAACGTTTGTGATATAATAGTTACATATGGAACCGCAAAAAAATCTTGAAATTCCACGAGTTTTTGAAGCTCAATCGCAACCAATAAATAATCCTCACGAAGTGGGGAATTTTGGCTTTGAGCAAAATATAAACAGAATTGATAGCGATAAGGCTAGAGCCGAAGCTATGCAAGCTTTTTCGAGTCAAGATTCTCAGCAGCCAATTTCACAAGCTATTTTGCCAGCGGTCCAGGGATCATCATCAAACAGCCCGGTAGCCGTAGTTCCAGCTACTGCAAGAGATATCGACCTCATGGAAGATGAATGGGTGAAAGATTTGAAGAAGATGATAGTTGAAACTAAGGGCGATCCATATGCTCGCGAAGTTCGATTTAAAGAAATGCAGATAGACTATTTGAAAAAAAGATATAATAGAATTATAAATGGTGGGAAGTGATGGGAATTTGGATAATATTATTTATTAGCTTTGTAATTATTTGCGTGGCTTCTTATTTTGCTTTTGATCAATATAAAAGAATGGTTCAAGAGGCGAAAAATTATGAGCGTGGCCTAAAAATGGTGCCAATTCGAATTCACCTTCCACCACCAAGTGATGACCTTGAGGTTGGTGGTCGTGATGAACGGGATGTTGTAGACGAAGTTCTTTCTGAAGCTCAAACAATGTATAATATTATCGCAAGCACTGCAACAAAAGGGTTTAAAACTAAACTTTATGGTCAGAGACATATTTCTTTCGAAATTGTTGCAAGTGATGGTCTTGTTCGGTATTATGCGGTCGTTCCTGCGGTTTTAACCGAAACTATCAAGCAGGCAATCTCTGCTGCATACCCAGCGGCTCGTCTTGAAGAAGTTGAAATGGAAAATATTTTTTCTCAACAAGGAAAGATGCAAGGCGTGATTGGCGGTGAATTTGAACTTAAAAAAGACTACTTTTATCCAATTGCAACGTATCAAGAAAGCCGTCGTGATGCTGCCCGGGCATTATTAGATGCCTTGAGCGGTGTTGAACGTGGAGACGGAGCGGCGATTCAAATTATGTTCAGACCCGCACCTGAGAGTTGGACTCTTAAATCTAATGAAAAGGTTGAGTTAATTCGAAAGGGCAAAGGTAAGAAAAATAATAATACTAAAGCCGTACTTGATATTATGGAGGCTTTATGGAAGCCGCCCACATACGGTTTAAACACTTCGAATACCGAATATCCACAGCTTACGGCTTTAGAAAATGAAGAAATTCAAGCAATTGAAGATAAAACTAAATATCCAGGTTATGAAGTTTTAACTCGGGTGGTAACTTCTTCTTCAACGGCTTCGAAAAGCCAAGCAATTTTACAATCTATCGTCTCAGCATTTTCTTTATTTGATTCACCTCGATATAATGGTTTCAAATTTAATATGACTAATAATATTGACGAATTAGTTACTGCTTATATTTTTCGGTTTTTCCCTCAAAGTACAAATCAGAATATCTTGAATAGTGTTGAACTTTCAACAATTTTTCACTTACCAAATCAAAATTCAATTCCAACGGGCAAAATTGAGCGTCAAAGAATTCGGCAAGTTGATGGTCCAACTGAGCCAATGAAAGAAGGTTTATTGATTGGAGTGAATGAATTCCGCGGTGTTGAAAAGCAAATTCGCCTTGGAGTTAATGATCGCCGCCGCCATACATATATCATTGGTCAGACTGGTATGGGTAAATCTAAGCTCCTTGAGAATTTGGCTTATCAAGATATAATGGACGGACGAGGTTTTTGTTTTATTGATCCGCACGGAGATTCCGTTGAAGAATTACTCGGGATGATTCCTCAATCGCGAATGGACGATGTGATTTATTTCGATCCGAGTGATACCGAGAATCCACTTGGTTTCAATATTTTTGAGGCCTCAAGTCCTGAAGAGATGGACTTTGTGATTTCCGAGACTAATTCAATGCTAAAATCTCTCTATGATCCAGGAAACACTGGTGTTGTTGGCCCCCGAATGGAGAATATTGTTCGAAATGCGGCGTTACTACTAATGAGCGACCCGGATGGAGGAACTTTTATGGATATTCCAAAAGTCCTTGTTGACCCAGAGTTTGCAAAGCAAAAAATTAAGTACCTTCGAAATCAGCGCGCAATTGACTTTTGGACTAAAGAGTGGCCAGCCTCGCAAAAATCTAATGATGCAGGAGAACTTGTTTCTTGGGTTGTTTCTAAATGGGCGCCATTCGAAAGTGGCTTGGTTAATAATATTATTGGCCAAAAAAAGAGTGCATTTAGTATTCGCGAAGTTATGGATAACAATAAGATTTTGCTCGTAAATCTTTCGAAAGGTAAACTTGGAGAAGCAGCAGCAAAACTCCTTGGTATGGTTTTTGTGATGAAGTTTCAAGCGGCAGCAATGAGCCGTGCAGATATATCTGAAGACCAGCGAAAAGATTTTTGTCTATTTGTTGATGAGTTCCAAAACTTTGCAACCGATTCTTTTGAATCTATTTTGTCTGAAGCTCGAAAATATCGTCTGAATTTAATTTTAGCAAACCAGTTTACAACTCAGTTGAAAGATTCAATCAAGGGTGCTATTTTTGGTAACGTTCCTAACAAGATTGTTGGTAGGATTGGTATTGATGACGCGGAAGTTCTTCAAAAGGCCTTTACGCCAACGTTTACTGCTGAAGATTTAACTAAAACGCCTAATTATAATTCAATTACGACTGTTTTAGTTAATGGATTTCCATCAGCTCCATTCACAATGAAACTTTTGCCTCCTTTTGGCAAATCTAATCCAGAGATTCGTGAAGGACTTCGAAAATATTCAGCTTCAAAATATGGTCGTCCTCGAGCTATTGTTGAAGATGAAATTCGAAGGCGTTTAAGTATTAATCCTGGGGCTAGTTCATCTCAGTCTCAATTGCACCAAACTCAGACACAGCAAAAAAATCAAGTTAGTTGGCAGGAGAGTGCGTTCTCGGGCAGCTCTAATAACGCTAATATAAACAACTCTAATGATAGTGTTAAAAAAGATTCATTTTTGGATGATTGGTTAAAAAAGAGGGATGAAATAAGGAACAATAATTCAAATTCTAATATTCAACAAAATCAACCAGAGGTTCCTTTAAAGAGTAATTTAGCGAGAACTTTTCAGAAAAACATTATGCAGAACCAAAGTGTAAGTTCTTATAGCGCAAATAATTTAAATAATCCACAAGTTCAGCAAAACATTAAGCCGCAACAAATCCAAAATGATTCTGTAATTCAGGATATAAGAACTACAAGAACCTCTAATAACTTAAGCAGTAACTCTTCTAATGTTGTTAAGAATAACTATAAAAAAGTTGATGACGGCGAGGTTATATTTAAAATTAGGTAGCTAATAGCTACCTAATTTTATTTTTAACTAATCTTATAAGAGATAAAAATATGAATAACGCTGATATTAAGTATATCAAAATCTCTGATCTTACAGAGAATCCGTTAAGTATTGAAATGTAAAGAACGGAGTAATAAATAATTAACGATAATATTATTGATATAAAAAGTACTTTTGGCTTTATTATTTTTTCGACAATATTTAGTAAAAAATCTAAAACGCTAGAGTGAAAAATACTTCGAAAAAGATTATTTTTGAAATTTGAATCTTTATGTATGAAATCTAATATTTTTCGGTAAGTTTGATTATTTTTCATTATTTCATTTCTCCTGAATATTGACTAAAATAGCGTATTTCTTTGTATAATAAATTTGTACGAAGTGTCATAATTATTGATATAAAAAATAGAACAATTAAAAATAGTAAAATTGTATATTGCTCAAGAACTGGGATTGAATTTAAGAAGTAATCAATATTTTTTATAAAAGGACATTTTATTGGGATTTTCGAAACTTCACCAAAATTTAATTTAATAAAGCAATCAAATGATTCTCCCCGTTGTCTAAGAGTTGGGATTCTATCTTTAATTTCTATTGCAAAAAATTTGCTTTTTGATTCTCCGGGCTCGATACTAGAATTATTCCAATATATTATGCCATCTTTGATTTTATAATCTCCTCCATCAAGAAGGTCGGCATATTCCAGTATATCTGATATATTGACTTCGAAATTTGAATCCTGAACTATTTTTGAATTATTGGTCACGGATAATGTGTAAGAAATGATATCTTTAGGCTGGAGTGGGTGTTTTGCTGTTGATTTTACATTATAAGTTAGGTTAGGATTCAGTGATGTTTTTTTTACTATATTATTAGATATAGTTTTCGAAGGTAGGATATTAGTTAAAAATATTGTAAAAAATACAAAAATAATAGCAAAAATATTAAAAATCCACCATTTTAAATCATTTTTTAGTTTTCTTTTATAATCTTGTATTTTTTTGCCCATAGAAGGGCTGCGGTAATAACCTAAAATAATATCTTTAAACATATCCCACCTTTTAACTTAATGCTTACATTTTAGCATATTTTTTATAAAAAAATAAGCTTTATTTGAATTTTTTTATAAAATAAGGTATAATACAGATATAAATTTTATTTATGGAAGTTCTGAATGAGAGGTAAGAATGTCTAAACAAAAAGAAAATAATTACGACGGTTCTCAGATCCAAGTTCTTGAGGGTCTTGAGCCTGTTCGAAAGCGCCCCGGAATGTATATCGGTTCAACCGGATATGAAGGTGTTCATCACTTAATTAAAGAGATTGCTGATAACTCTATTGACGAAGCAATTGCTGGCTACGGCACAAAAGTTATTGTGCGAATTTTAGATGATGGTGGAATTAATATTACAGATGATGGACGTGGTATTCCTGTTGATATTCATCCAAAAACTGGAAAAAGCACACTTGAAACTGTTTTAACTGTTCTTCACGCTGGTGGAAAATTCGGCGGCGGCGGATATAAGGTTTCATCTGGTTTGCATGGTGTAGGCT
>CAUROE010000032.1:0-6647 GCA_963526465.1 uncultured Saccharimonas sp. (SeqCode) | reverse complement strand
GTTTAGGTTGGCGAGAAGATTCGACTAATTTTAGTCAAAAATATGCACGCAATCGGATTCGAAAAACTTTGAATTTTAGCGAAAAAGATCTGGAATCTATTTTTAAAATTTGGCAAAGGCAAATTGAACTTCGCCGTGAAATTGAAAAAATAACTCAAGAGATTTTGTTTGAAATTGGCGATGATAAAAAGTTTGAACGAGAGTTTTTTTGCACAAATTTAAATGAAGTTTGTTATGAAGTCCTGCGCGAAATTATAATTCGTCAATCTGGAAAAATCCCGCTTTCAAAACAAGTTTGGGATTTTTTGCATGCAATTCGAACTTTTAAAAATGGATCGAAAACGCAAATTTTAGGTGGGCATGAAGTTATGTTTTCAAGGAATTATTGGAGCTTTAATATTGACTAAGTCTTTAATTTATGGTATAATTTAGATATAATCATATTTTTAGGAGGGTGTAAAAATGATTAGTAAATATAATCACGAAAAAGCCGTTGAGTATTTTGAGAGATCAAAATACAAAAAGCTCGAAAAGTTAATTCGCTATGCCGATACTGATAAGATGTCTTTAAAAGAGATAATTCAATTAATTTCTTTTAAGGCTTTAGTTGAACAAAAACTTCATGGGATTTATTGGTCTGATGAAGTGGCTCAACTAGAATTGGAGGCTCTTGATAAGGCTGGTGAGTCAAGTTACCTGTATGTTTTGGCGAAGCTCTCAATCAATAAAGCGCAAATCATTATTAGAAATAAAAAAGATGATAATCGCTTCGAAAGCGCTCTAGAACTGCTATCTTTGGCAGACAAGTGCTTCGCTCAGCTTGAAGGATATGAACTGGACAAGCTTTTTGTAAAAGACGAAAAGCTTCGGACGGAGTTTGAATTACTCAGAAATAGCGGTAGAGCTGAGGAAATCAATCGAATCGTCGAGGAATATATAATCCTCGATAGTAGATTTGATAAATTTAGGGGTGAAAAAGCTGAAACTTGGCAATTAAATGCCGAGTTTCATAGCTTGAAAATCATGGCTTATACCGGCTATCCTTATGCTAAAGATTTAGGTATGGTAGTTGCTGAAAAATTTTTTTCTCGCGGCAATAAGTTAAAAGCACTAGCCGCGATAATGTATACCTTAGGCCGAGTGGGATTTTATATATATGAAGCCTTGGCTTGGATCAGAGGCGAATAATTTATGAGGTTCATTAGAGCCTCTTTTTCTTTTTTGGTTGAAAACGCTTAAAAAATTTGTTAAAATGGTAAGAGTTGAATGACCGGAAAGGAAGATGATGAAAGATAAGAAAAACAATAATTTTAAGAAGCTATCTCTGAACGTTATTTTTTGGGTGGTAATTATAGCTATTTTTAGTGGAATTTGGGTGAGCCAGAATATTTTTTCGAATAAACTAAAAGAAGTGGCTATTTCAGATGTGATCTCGCGCGCTAATAAAGGTGAGATTTCGAAATTAGAAATTCAGGGAAATGACGTAAGAATCACTAAAAAAGGTGAGAAGAGAGCTAGCGAAAAATCAGTTAAAGAAAGTGGAACAATTTACGAGCAAGGGCTTGAAAAAGGAAAGACTACTGTTGATGTAATGCCAGTTGATAACTCTTCGGAGATAATTTGGAATTTAACAGTTATGATTGTGCCAATTATTGCAATTGTAGCTTTCTTTATGCTAATTATGCGTTCGGCAACTGGTCAAAATTCGCAAGCGATGAATTTCGGCAAATCTCGAGCAAAACTTTACGGTGAAGATAAAAAGAAGATCAAATTTGAAGATATTGCTGGAAATGAAAACGCTAAACAAGATTTATATGAAGTTGTTGATTTCTTAAAAGATCCTAAAAAATATCAAAAAATGGGTGCAAAAATCCCAAGTGGTGTTTTAATGGTTGGAAACCCAGGAACTGGTAAAACAATGTTGGCTCGTGCTGTTGCGGGTGAGGCGAAAGTTCCATTTTTCTCAATTTCGGGTTCAGAATTTATGGAAATGTTTGTTGGCGTTGGTGCTTCACGTGTGCGAGATTTGTTTTCGAAAGCAAAAAAGAATGCTCCAGCGATCATCTTTATTGATGAAATTGATGCGGTTGGTCGAAAGCGTGGCTCTGGAATGGGTGGAGGTCATGATGAACGTGAACAAACCTTGAACCAAATTTTGGTTGAAATGGATGGTTTCGAAAAAGATACTGGTGTTATTGTTTTGGCTGCAACCAACCGTGCTGATGTACTTGACCCAGCCCTCCTTCGACCTGGCCGATTTGACCGCCGTGTAGAAATTTCTCTTCCTGAAAGAAAAGATCGTTTAGCAATTTTAGAGGTTCATTTTAAAAATAAAAAAGTTGATGAATCTGTTGATTTGAATGCATTAGCAAAGAAGACTGCCGGTTCTGCTGGTGCCGACCTTGCGAATATTGCAAATGAAGCAGCTATTTTGGCGGCTCGAAATAACCGAGATGTTATTACTAATGATGATCTTACGGAAGCTTTCGAAAAAGTGGCGATTGGCCCAGAACGAAAATCAAAAGTGATGAGCGATCTAGAGCGTGAAACTACCGCTTGGCATGAAGCTGGTCACGCTGTTGTTGGCCATGTTTTGCCAGATTCAGACCCAGTTCATAAGGTTACAATTATTCCGCGTGGTGGAACTGGTGGTGTTACTTGGTTCTTGCCTCCAGAAGACCGAAGTTATACAAATATTTTCGAATATAAAGATATTTTGGCGCGAGCAATGGGTGGTCGTCAAGCAGAGATGTTAATTTATGGTGAAGCTGGAATTTCAACCGGAGCATCAAGCGACCTTCGAAATGCAACTGATATTGCTCGAAATATGGTAATTGAATTTGGTATGGGTGAAGATCTACTTGATCAAGTTTTTCATGAAGAAAATTCTGGAATGTTCTTTGACAAAATGACTCGCGAGCGACCATATTCTGAAAAAACCGCTGAAAAAATTGATGCAGAAATTGCTAAATTAATTAAAGAGGCTGTTGAGCGTTCTGCCGCAATTCTTAAAGCAAATAAAAAACCGCTCAAAGAATTAACAGATGCACTTCTTGAAAAAGAAACTATTGATGAAAAAGAAGTTGCTGAAATTTTAAAAAATGCTAAATTGCCTAAGGAAGCAAAACTTCACGATTAGTTATGAAATCAAAAGTTAGATCAATTGTTTCGAAAGCTAACTCAAGATTAACAGTAAAATTTGCAGCAATCGTTCTTGCGAGCTCGACGCTTTTGTCGAGCTTGTTAGGCTTTTTGCGAGATAGGCTTTTAAATTCGTATTATTTAGATTCTTACCCAGACGGAATTGATGCTTACACGGTGGCTTTTACGATTCCTGATTTTATGTTTTTTATTTTGGTTTCGGGCGCTTTAAGTGTAACATTTATTCCAGTTTTTAACCAGCGAATGGCAAATCGAAATAAAAAATCTGCTTGGGAATTAAGTTCGAGTGTTTTGAATCTGTTGGCACTCTTAACTTTAGTGACATCTGTTTTAATTATTATTTTCGCAGAGCCTTTAGTTAAATATATTGTTGGCCCAGGGTTAAGTGAATCTTCTCGTTCTTTGGCTATATCAATGATGCGCGTGATTGCCATTAATCCATTTCTTTTTGCGATTGCAACAGTTTTGACAAGTGTTCAGCAAGCAATTGGAAGATTTACTTTTTCGGCCCTTGCGCCTGCAATTTACAACATTGGAATTATTATCGGAACAGTATTTTTCACAAATGGAATTAATATTTTTGGTATTCAAATTTTTGAAGGCGGAATTATGGGTGTGGCGATCGGTGTTGCTTTTGGATCGGTTTTGCAACTTTTAATTGCAGCGGCCGGTTTGATTGGTGTTGATTTTAAATATCAATTTCGAATTTTCTGGAAAAATAAAGGATTTCAGCAGGTGATGAAGCTCCTACCAACACGTTCAATGGATCAAGGTTTAGACTATGTAAATTCAATTGTTGAAACAAATATGGCAAGCCGAATGGGCTCAGGAACGGTTCGTGCTTATTCGCAAAGTTTAACTCTTCAAATGATGCCAGTAAACTTAATTGGCGTGGCGATCTCTACCGCTTTTTTCCCAAATTTAACTGAAAGATTAGCAATCGGCCGAAAAGATCTCTTTCGAAAAGATTTACAATCGGCTCTGCGAATGATTATTTTCTTAGCTTTACCAGTTTCGGTTTTGTTCTTCTTTTTGCGTGGCTATATCGTTAGCTTTATTAAAAACGGTGGTGATGATTTGATTGCTGGACTTTTGGGTGTTCTTGTTCTTTCAATTTTTGCACGTTCAATTTATCATATTGCAGCAAGGAGTTTTTACGCAATGGAAGATACAAAAACACCATTTTATATCTCGTTGGTTGCAATTGGTTTGAATATTGTTTTGGCGATAATTTTCAGCTTAATTTTTAAATTTGGTGCTTATGGATTAGCTTGGGCGCAGGCGATTGGTGCAGTTCTTGAAATTGTGATTTTACTATTTTTGATGCGAAAAAGAATTGACGCGCTTTTTGACGCACAATTTCTTTCAGGGATTTTTCGAATGGTGATTTCTAGTGCTGTAGCTGGCTCAATTTGCTATTTATTGGTGGCGAGAATGCCTTTACTTGGCTCTGATTTACGATTCTTCTCAACCTTTCCAAAATTTATATTTATCGGATTAGTGAGTTCAACGACTTATGTCTTGGTTGCAAAATTATTAAAACTTGAAGAAGCTGAGCCGATTATTTCGCAAATTAAAAAGATGATTTTTGTGCAAGTTAAGATTAAATAATTTGCCTAAACTTTAAAAATCTGTTAAAATATAGAAAGTTTATGAATTTAGAAAAGATTAGAAATTTTTGTATTATTGCTCATATTGATCACGGTAAGTCTACCTTAGCTGACCGAATGATGGAAATTACTGGTACAGTTCAAAAACGTGATATGAAGTCGCAGCTTTTAGACTCAATGGATTTGGAGCGCGAAAAAGGAATTACGATTAAACTTGCGCCTGTAACAATGAATTGGCAGGGGATAGAATTAAACCTAATTGATACTCCTGGGCATGTGGATTTTTCCTATGAAGTTTCACGTTCTCTTCAAGCTTGTGAAGGCGCAATTTTGGTGGTTGATGCTTCGCAAGGGATTCAAGCACAAACTTTGGCTAATGTCTATCTTGCAATGGCGGCCGATTTAAAAATTATTCCAGTTTTGAATAAAATTGATTTACCCGCAGCGGATATTCCGCGAGTTTCGAAAGAAGTTATTAACCTTTTAGGTTGTGATGAAAGCGAAATTTTACATATTTCAGCCAAAACAGGAATGGGTGTTAAAGAAGTTTTAAATGCGGTGATTGAGAAGATTCCTGCACCAAAGGAGATTTAATGAAACCACTAAAAGCTTTAATTTTTGATAGTTATTATGATGATTACCGCGGTGTAATTTTATACGTGCGTATTTTTTCTGGTGAGCTAAAAAAGGGCGAAGAAATTAAAATGATGGCGACAGATTCAAAAGGTTTGGCGCTAGAAATTGGTAAGCTTCAGCCAAAAATGACACCATACGATAAAATGAGTGCGGGCGAGATTGGATACATTGTGACTAACTTAAAAACTACCCGTGAGGCAAAAGTTGGTGATACTGTAACTCTTTCGAAAAATCCTGCTAGTGAGCCTCTACCTGGTTATCAAAACGTTCAGCCGTTCGTTTATGCTGGGTTTTTCCCGGTTTCAAATGAAGATTATCAAGATTTGAAAGATGCGGTTGAAAAATTAAGTTTAAGTGATTCTGCACTTCAATTCGAACCAGAGAATTCACCAGTTTTAGGTTTTGGTGTACGAATTGGCTTTCTTGGTCTTCTTCATATGGATATTGTTCGCGAGCGTTTGGAGCGTGAATATGACTTAGATTTAGTGGTAACCAACCCTTCAACCGACTATCATGTAATTTTAACAACAGGTGAAGAATTAGATATTAAAAGTGCCGCTGATTTACCTGATCAAACAAAAATTTCTGAAATTCGTGAGCCGTGGATTAAAGGTGAAATTGTGGTGCCGAAAGATTATGTCGGTGCTGTAATTCAGCTGATTGTTTCGAAGCGCGGACTTCAGAAAAATTTGAGCTATATCGATGAGCGTGTTTTGATTTCTTTCGAAGCACCACTTGCTAACCTTTTGACCGATTTTTACGACCAACTTAAGAGTGTTACGTCGGGTTATGGATCATTTAATTATGAACTTTGGGATTATTTGGTAGAAGATTTAGTGCGTGTGGATTTTTATGTTGCGGGCGAAATGGTTGATGCGCTTTCGGTGATGTGTCATCGTTCAGAAAGTGTTCGAATGGGTCGTGAAATTACTGCAAAATTAAAAGAAGTGATTCCGCGGCAGAATTTCCAAGTGGCGATTCAGGCGGCAATTGGTGGAAAATTCATTGCGCGAGAGAATATTTCGGCTTATCGAAAAGATGTGACGGGCTATCTTTATGGTGGTGATGTTTCTCGAAAGAAGAAATTGCTCGCCAAGCAGAAACGTGGTAAAAAGCGAATGAAGAAATTTGGAAATGTTGAAATTCCGAGCGAAGCTTTTACTGTAATGCTAAAACGAGATTAAAAGAGGTTTTCGAAAGCCTCTTTTTTATTTTTATACTTGACAAAATATATCGGGG
>CAUROE010000031.1:0-6854 GCA_963526465.1 uncultured Saccharimonas sp. (SeqCode) | reverse complement strand
AGTCTATTTTTGGTATATAAGAATTAGAATTTATTTACGAAAAAATATATTGGAAAGGTTTCGAAAATTTAAGGCGCGCAGGCCACATAGAAGCTTTAAAATTTCAAGAAAAATAGATTATGTTCGACCCTTAAAAATTGGGGGCTATTGGAATTTGCTGGTTTTTGTTTTTAAGCTCATTCGAGATAACAAAAAGATTTTTCGAAATCTTGTTTTAGTCTCGGCTTTAGCTGGCATTGTTTTTATTGGGCTAATGGACCAAAATTTTGTTTCGAGCTTGCAAGCTGTTGTTGACACTACTAATGGTGGAAATTTTGAAGGCTTTTTTGGTGAAATTGGTAAAGCCGGATTGATCATGGCAGCAACGTTTAATAGTGGTGGCTTGGTACAATCACCAAGTGAAATTCAACAGATGATGTTTGCTATAATAGTGCTATTTATTTGGCTCGCGACAGTTCAGATTTGCAGAAATATTTTAAGTGGAAAAAAGAACTTAAATTTAAGAGATGCTTTATATTCTTGTGGAGCTCCTATCATCCCAATGACGGTTATTGCTATTGTAATATTAATGCAATTAGTTCCTGTATTTATTGCAACGATTGTTGGTGCGGCCGCAAAAACAACAAGTTTTTTATCGAGCGGAATAGAACAAGCTGTATTTTTTAGTGCAATACTATTGCTATTCTCACTCTCAGCTTTTTGGGCTATGGGCTCAATTTTCGCAATGATTATTGTCACAATTCCAGGAACCTATCCATTGCAGGCTCTAAAAATTGCTGGTGATATGGTTTCTCAAAGGAGGCTTGCAATATTAAAGAGAATTTTATTTTTAATTTTTATACTTGCTTTAATTTGGTCGATTATAATAATTCCAATAATCATGTTGATGAATTGGCTGATTTCAATTAATGGATTTTTTGTTAATATTCCAATCGTACCAATCTCTATGCTCCTAATGAGTTGTTTTTCTTGTGTTTTAAGCTCAGTTTATATTTACGTTTTATATCGAAGGATTGTTGATGGAGACAGATAAAAACACTCGATATAAAGATTTGCTAGAGCTTTTGAACCGTTATTCTTTCGAATATCACACTCTCGATAATCCAAGCGTTCCAGATTCGGTTTATGATTCACTTTTTTCTGAGCTTAAGAAGATTGAGGCTGAGAACCCAGAAATAATATCAAAAAACTCACCATCACAAAGAGTCGGAAATACGGTTAAGGGTGGGTTTATTAAGGTTTCTCACGCTAGTAGAATGCTAAGTTTAAACGATATTTTTAGCAGTAAAGAAATTTTTGATTGGTTTGAGAGAATTAAAAAACTTAAGCCAAATATTGAAGAGGATTTTTTTGCAGATATTAAAATGGATGGTTTAGCTTGTTCTCTTATTTTTGAGAATGGCGAATTTGTGAGAGCTGTTACTCGAGGTGATTCTTTTGTTGGTGAAGATGTTTCAAGTAATATTAGAACAATTAAAAATATTCCGCTTTTTTTACAGGCAAGTGGTAAATTTGAAAATTTTAAAAATGGAAGAACTGAGGTTCGCGGCGAGATTGTTATTTTGAAGGAAGATTTCGAAAAAATAAATCTTATTCGAAAAGAGCATGGTGAACCAGAATTTGCTAATCCACGAAATTTAGCCGCAGGTACAATTCGCCAGCTTGACCCTTCAATTGCGGCTTCTCGACCTCTACATTTTCGAGCTTATGATCTAATTCGTGAAAATCTACAAGATATCCCTACTAACCAGTTTGCTTATGAAGCATTAAAAAATCTTGGTTTTACGATAAATGAGCAAGCTTCAAGAATTAACGGTTTAAAAAAAGTTATTGAGTTTATTGATTTTTGGAGTGAAAAGAGAAAAGAACTGCCATTTAATACTGATGGATTAGTTGTAAAAATTAATAATCGTGAGCATTTTTCAAAACTTGGAATTGTTGGAAAGCAGCCTCGTGCAGCAATTGCTTTTAAATATTCTCCTGAAGAAGTTACTGCGGTGATTTCAGATATAGTTATTTCGATTGGGCGAACTGGTATTGCAACTCCTGTTGCGGTTTTTTCGCCGGTTCAACTTGCTGGAACTACTGTTCGGCATGCAAGTTTGCATAATGCTGATGAAATCAAGCGACTCGATGTGCGAATTGGTGATACTGCAGTAGTTTTTAAAGCTGGCGATATTATTCCGAAAATTTTACGGATTTTGCCGGAGCTTCGACCAGAAAATGCTAAAGTTTTCGATTTTAAAAAAGAGCTTGAGAAACAGTTCCCAGATATTGAGTTTTACCGACCAAATGGTGAGGTCGCATATCGTGCAAAAGGTTTAAATTCAAGCTTAATTTTGAAAAAAACGGTCACCTTTTATGCCTCGAAAGCAGGTTTGGATATCGAAAATCTTGGTGAAAAAAATGTTGATTTATTGGTTGAGAAAGGGTTAGTTCGAGATTTGGCTGATATTTACAATCTTCAAAAAAGCGATTTATTAAACCTTGAACGCTTTGGGGAAACTTCAGTTAATAATCTTCTAGGAGCTATTGAGTCTTCGAAAAATCCAGAACTCTCAAAATTTATCTCAGCTCTTGGAATTAGGCATATTGGTGGCGAAACGGCAAAGCTTTTGGCGGAAAAATTTAATAAATTTGAAAATATTTGCAATGCAACGCTTGAAGAGCTTCTTGAAATTGACGGAATTGGCAAAAAAGTTGCTGAAAGTATTCTAGCATATTTTAATGATGACGAAAATTTGCGAATTTTAACAAAAATGTTTAACCTTGGTGTGAAAGTGCAAAATTTTGCAAAAAATGAAGGGATCTTAAGTGGTAAAAATTTTGTAATTACCGGAACGCTAAAAACAATGGCGCGCGAAAAGGCTGCAGAAAAAATTGAAGAGTTGGGTGGAAAATTCCAAAAAACAATTTCGAAAACTACAGACTTTTTGGTAATTGGCGAAAAGGTTGGCGCAACAAAAATTTCGAAGGCTAAAAAACTGGGTGTAAAAGTTATGGATGAAGATGAATTCTTGAAAGAAATAAATGCAAACTAAAATTATTGCAGCTTATCCTTGTTTAGGCAAAACTACTCTTTCAAAAATATCTAAAAAGCGATTTTTAGATATGGAATTTAATGAAAGTAGTAAAACTAAAATGATGAATGAAATTGAAAGATCTTATTTTTTTGATTTTTGTGTACAGAAAATTGAAGAAGAATATTATTCGGGCAATTTCGAAATTATATTTATTAGTGAAGATGATGAGATTTTGAGGCGACTACTTTCAAAAAAGATTAGTTTTATACTTATTTTGCCAAATGCTCTTAATAAAAGAGTGATGCAAGATTATAAAAGTCGCGTTGTATATCGCTCTGGTGAAAATTGGTGGAATGATGTTATTGAGCCAGAAATTTGTAGTCTTCAAAAAAGAATTGAATTTTACAAAAATAATGAGTTGGTTGAGGTTTATCTAACTAATGAGAATGAATATATTTGTGATAAGGTTGATCTATGGTGATTTTTTGATTTTTTATACTATTTTTGATATAATCTAGATAGTATGAAAAGATATAATCCGATTAAAATTGAAGAAAAGTGGCAAAAAAAATGGGATGAATCAAAGCTTTATGAGGTTGAAGCAGATTCTTCGAAACAGAAAATGTATATTTCAGGAATGTTTCCGTATCCAAGTGGGGCAGGGCTTCACACTGGGCACGCAAGGAGCTATACGATTGTTGATTCGATCGCGCGTTTTTATCGCCAGCAGGGCAAAAATGTTTTAAATCCAATTGGTTGGGATACTTTTGGTCTGCCAGCAGAAAATTATGCAATTAAAACTGGGATATCTCCACAGGAAGCTACAAAAACAAATATTGCAAATTTCAAAAAACAATTTAAACGACTTGGAATTTCAATCGATTGGTCGCGAGAAATTAACACTTCAAATCCAGAATATTACAAATGGACACAGTGGATTTTTCGTGAGCTCTATAAAAAAGGTCTAGCTTATCGAAAAGAGAGCTACCAGTGGTGGTGTGATAATGACAAAACAGTTCTCGCAAATGAACAGGTTGAAAATGGCCGATGTTGGCGCTGTGGTGAAGAAGTTTCAAAAAAGCAAATGACTCAATGGTTCTTTAAAATTACTGCATATGCTGACGAACTTTTGGCTGATATTGATAATCTTGATTGGCCTGAAAAAATCAAAACAATGCAGCGAAACTGGATTGGTAAATCTGAAGGTGCTGAGGTAGAATTTAAGATTACTGATGGTGGGGCTAAGGGCGAAAAAATTAAAGTTTTTACAACTCGACCAGATACAATTTTTGGGGTGACATTTTTAACTATTGCGCCAGAACATGAATTGCTCGAAAAACTCTCTACTGATTTGACCAGAGAAAAACTTGAAGAATATAAGAAAGAATCGCTTAAAAAATCTGAAATTGAACGCCAAGAGAATAAAGAAAAGACGGGAATCTTCACTGGAAGCTATGCAATAAATCCAGCAAATGGTAAGAGAATCCCAATTTGGGTGAGTGATTATGTGCTTGGCGGTTATGGCGAAGGAGCTGTTATGGCGGTTCCTGCTCATGATGAGCGAGATTTTGAATTTGCTAAAAAATTTGATTTAGATATTATAAAAGTTGTTGAGAAGCCTGAGAACATGGCGGATGATGATTCTTGCTATCATGGAGAAGGGACTGTGGTTAATTCTGGCGAGTTTAATGGTCAAAAATCAGAGGATGTTCGTGAACAGATTTTGGGCTGGCTTGAAGAATCTGGAGTTGGTTATTCGAAAACTACATATAAAATGCGAGATTGGCTGATCTCTCGCCAGCGCTATTGGGGCTGTCCGATTCCAATTGCTTATGATAAAAATGGAAAAGAACATTTGATCCCCGAGGATCAATTGCCTGTGATGCTTCCAACTTTGAGTGATTTTAAACCTGATGATTCTGGAAAGTCCGCCCTTGCTAAGAGTAAAGAATTCATTACAGTTGAAATTAATGGCGAGAAAATGACTCGTGAAACCGATACAATGGATGGTTACGCATGCTCAAGCTGGTATCTTTTGCGATATGCTGACCCTCGAAATTCTAAACAAGCTTGGGATCCTGAGCTTGTAAATTACTGGGCGCCAGTTGATTATTATGTTGGTGGTGACCACGCGGTTGCGCATTTGTTATATATTCGTTTTTGGACTCATGTTTTTAAAGATTTAGGGTTAACCAATTTTGCCGAACCAGTTAAAAAACTCCTTTATCACGGATATATTAATGCCGAAGATGGTTCGAAAATGAGTAAATCAAAGGGGAATACTATTGATCCACTTGAAGTTATCGACCAAGGATATGGTGCAGATTCACTTCGAACTTACGAAATGTTTATTGCCCCATATGAAGTTGACGCTTCTTGGGATTCACGAGGTATAGCTGGAGTTTATCGTTTTCTGAATCGTGTTTGGGTTTTGATTCAAGAATTTATTGAATCCGAAAAATCTACTGAAAATCTTTCGAATTTTGCTGAAGTCCAAAAAATCCAGCATAAAACCATCAAGAAAGTTACTGAAGATTTTCACCGCGAAAGCCTAAATACTGCGGTTGCTGCTCTGATGGAATTCGTAAATGAGCTTTATAAATTGAAGCTTGAAGGTTTTTCGAATGATTGGCGATTTGTTCTAGAAGATTTACTTAAAATGCTCGTTCCATTCGCTCCACATATTTCAAGCGAACTCTGGCAGCAGCTTGGAAATAATGACTTTATCGAAAAATCTGGCTGGCCAAAATGGAATGAAGAGCTTTTGAAAACTAATGAAATTCAAATTATTGTGCAAGTTAATGGAAAACTCCGCGGGAAAATTAAAGTCTCGGCAAACTCTGAAAAGGATGAGATTCTTGCTATTGCAAAAGCAGAAGATAACGTTTCGAAATTTTTGCAAGACAAGGAGATTTTGAAAGAAATTTTCATTCCGAATAAATTAATTAACTTTGTTGTTAAATAATAAAATGGAGGTTTATTCCTCCATTTTATTATTTTTGCTGAAAGTCTTCTCTATTTGCATCAACTGCAACCCAACCGTCTTTATCTATATTTATATCAATTTTAGTATTTTCGCCAGTTGACGTTTTTTCAAAATTCTCAATTCTGGTAATTAATTTTGGATTATCCCCGTCTTCTAGGTAAACTTCGCCCTTAGTAGTAAAGTCCCTGTCTGCATTCATAATACCAATTGCTGAATGGTTTGATTCGCTGAAAGTGTAATTTTCAGGGTTTTTGTAATATTCGCCAGTTGAGCTTCTTATAGCGTCTCCTTTTTGTAGATGGATTACACCGCCATTATCTGAAATTTTTTTAAGTTTTGAAAAATCCATTTCAGAATTATCTAAACCTTCAGTTTGACTTTTTTGGAAAATTTCTGGGGGGTGGTTTTCTTGATAATTTTTATAAGTATCGTGGCCAAACCAACCACCAAGCGCTCCGGCAAGCATCGCTAAAGCACCAAATTGTTTTAGTTTCTTTCTACTAATTTTTACTATTTCATTATTTTGAATTTGATTGTTTTTGTTTTCATAATTTTTCATAATGATTTTATTATAGCATAAAAATAATAAAAAGTCAATAATAGATTTATAAAAAGCTTGCTTTATCTTTAAAATTAAGGTATAATTGATATTGAAGGAAAATAATAAACCTAAGGAGAAACTTTAAATGGCACAGCCAAAGAAACAGAGTAGTCCTCGAAAGACTGGTTTGCGACGCAGCCACTTGCGATTGGATTTAGCTCGTCGAGTTAATAAAAAATCACCAGTGAAAGTTTATACAACTAAAAAACAATCTGGTAAAGCTCTAAACAAGCAACTCGAAGAA
>CAUROE010000030.1:0-6901 GCA_963526465.1 uncultured Saccharimonas sp. (SeqCode) | reverse complement strand
GTTTTAAAAGTGATGATTTTTCGAAAAACTTAACCGAACTCCACACTACTAATATAGATGTTGATAAAATAAATGAACAAAAACTTACCGAACTCGAAGGTGAGGAGTTTCATTTTGCGCAAACCACAACTGGTGCGAAAAACTATATTGAAACTTTACAGAAGTCTATTCTTGCGCCAGAACTATTGCGACTCAAAAAAGGTGCTTTAGTGATGGCGGTAAAAAATGCCCAAAACCGCCAATATGTGAATGGTTCAATTGGTGAAGTTATTGATTTTGAAAGATTAACAGATTACCCGATTGTTCAATTTCGAAATGGTAAAATTATTACAATGGTGCCAGAAACTTGGGAGATGCGTGATGGTGAAAAAAAGCGAGCAAGTATTATGCAAATTCCACTCCGGCTGGCATATGCAATTACGGTTCATAAAAGTCAAGGAATGACACTCGATGCCGCTCGAATCGACCTTCGAAAAGCCTTTTCTGAAGGAATGGGTTATGTGGCACTTTCTCGTGTTCGCTCTCTTGATAGACTTTATTTGCTTGGAATAAATCGCACTGCTTTGATGGTTAGCGAAGAAGCGCGGAAGATTGATTTTATACTTAAAAATGAAAGTTTAAAAGCCGAAAAGCGTTTTTCGCACTTAAAAGAAGTTGCTAAAAAGCGTGAAGCAGGCGAAATTGTTGAGGCAGCGCAACCATCAAAAACAATTTGGGCTGAAAAGCTTGAAAAAATGCGGCAAGAATATCCAAATGCATATCGTGCATGGGGGCTTGTTGATGATTCGAAATTACAAGAAATGGTTTTCGAAAATGGCAAAATTGATGCAGATTTAATTGCTAAATTGAGTAAAGAACTAGGCCGTCACAAAGGCTCGATTGTAGCTCGCATAAAAAAACTCTTTGGCGAAGATGCTATATAAAGTAGATTTTTAGTTAATTTATTTTAAAATTAATTGTATGTAAAAGACTTTCGAAAATTCGAGAGTCTTTTAGTTTTGATTATTTTTATGGAATAGTAAGTCTAAAGGCTCAAAAATATGAAAACAATAAAATAGTGAAATGTCAAAAAATAAAATGAAATAAAACTACACAATGTCAAGCGAACAAATTGTTGGCAGAGTGCTTTGAAATGTTTTAGAATAATTTAACATAAAAGCTATTGACTTTTTAAAAAACTTATGCTATTATATAAACATACAAAACAATTAAGATCAAATAAGTCAAATAAACAAAAAAAGGAAAAAAATGGCAAAAAAACAAACAGAAACAAAAATTGCTAAAAAAACTACAGCTAAAAAAGTTGCTGAAAAAACTACAAAAGTTTCAAAAAAAGAGCAAGATATTAAAAAAGCTAAAACTTTGCTTACAAATAATGGAATCATTATTGCTGAAGATGGAACAGTAGTGGTTGACCAAGTTACGCAAGATTTTCGAAGTGCAGTTTTAGTTCTTTCGCTCGCAATCAATCTTGTTGTATTTGTGACATACTTGATTCTAATGTCTACAACAAAATATGATACTGCATTAATTAGCGCATTATTGCCACGATAAATTAGTTTTCAACAATTAAACACAAGCATTGTGGAAAAGCGGGGAATATCTGTTAAAAGGCTTGCTTTTCCACATAGTTGTGGAAAAATATATAAAAAATTATTTCTAAATTTGCGTGTTTGTCAAAAATAGGTCTTGCGAAAAAAAATAATTCGCGGTAAACTTAAATCAGTGGCAACGACAGAAACAAACAGAAAAACCACTAAACAAAAATAAAAGCACGTTAAAATAGATGTAGTTTTTAGTTTAAGGTCAACTATCTGGTGATTAAACAGCTGGACAAATTCCAGTAACCAGGTTAAAATAATAGCTGGAGCACATTTTAAAACCTCCCAAAATAAAACTCCACCTCATATATAAGTCTCTCAAACAGCAATATGGTTGGCTATACGCCAAGCAAGAAGCTAAACTTATAATGAATCTTAAAACAAAAATATAACAAAAACAAAAAGTTTAATCATCAGTTAGGTGGCTTTAAATTTATGAATTACACAGAAGAATCAGTTCACATACCAGTTTTATTGCAAGCGAGTCTGCAGCAAATCCAGCCAAAGAGAGGTGAGAGTTATCTCGATCTTACGGCGGGATACGGAGGTCACGCTGGCGAATTTTTGCGTATAACTGAGAATTTCGAAAACTCGGTTTTAGTTGATAGGGATGAAAATGCAATTCGCACGCTTCAACGGTTTAAAAATGAAGGTGTAGAGATTTTACACAAAGATTTTCTTTCGGCCGCAAAAGAATTGGTAAAAAGAGGTCAAAAATTTGATATAATTTTGGCAGATTTGGGTGTTTCTTCACCTCAGTTAGATATTGCAGAAAGGGGATTTTCTTTTCGAAAAGATGGCCCACTTGATATGCGAATGAATCCTGCGCAGAAAAAAACAGCGGCAGATATTGTGAATTTCGCAAGCAAGAATGAACTTTTGCAAATTTTAATTGAATTTGGTGAAGAAAAGCGTGGTTTTGCTGAAAGAATCGTTTTGAAAATTTTAGAAGTTCGAAAAAAGCAGAGAATTGAGACCACAACGCAGCTGGCTGATTTAATTTTAAGCGTGCATAAAGGCGGTTGGCAAAAAACGCACCCCGCAACGCGCACTTTTCAGGCGATTCGAATCGCGGTAAATAATGAACTTCAACAAGTTGAGGAGGTTTTAGAATTGCTTCCGAAACTATTAAATTCAGGTGGAAGAGTTGGAATTATAACTTTTCACAGTCTTGAAGATAAAATAGTGAAGAATTATTTCAAAGATGATTCAAAAAAAGGTTTAGAGTCTAAATTTCAGACAATTACTAAAAAACCGCTTGATGGTGCGAAAGAAGATGTTAATAATCCGCGAGCCCGCAGCGCAAAGTTGCGAGTAAGCATTAGAAAATAAAAAACAAAAGGAGGCGAGATGCCAAAAACAATCAAAGTAAGCTACGCTAACGAACAAGCTCGCGTAAAAGTTAATTTTCGATAGTATTTGACGCTTTCGAAAAACAAAAACAAAAATTTAAAACAGAAACTAAACTTTAAAGCACCAGCCAAAAACTGGTCTGGTGCTTTATTTTATTGAATATTAAATTTAACGCAACAAAAAACCAATGTATAAAACAAACACAAATTATGTTAGTCGCCGTCGCCAAACACAAGTTTCGTCGCGGTCATATGGAAGAAATAACAATATCGCTATTTTTCAGCCAACAGCAAAACTTGGTGCAGTAACGCAATTTTTGATGCTTGGTGTTTTGATTGCGGTTCTTGGAATTATCTTCTTAATGAATTCTTCTAAACCGGCGCTTTATGGAAATGAAATTCAGCAAATTGATTCGAAAATTTCAGATTTAGAAACTAAAAAAGCTGATTTAGAAGTGGAAAATGCACGGCTTACGGCGCTTTCGAATATTGAAAATAGCGAAGTCGCAAAGAAAATGACAACTCCGGCGTCAGTTTCTTACGCAAAATAAGGTTAAGCTTTTTTCGAAAAATCACAAAAAGTGTGATAAAATAGAATTATATGATTTTAGGTTTTAAGAATAAAAGTCGAACAGGTTATCTCGCAGTCTCAATTTTAGGGGTTTTTGCGGTAATTGTGGTTCGTCTTTTTTTCTTGCAAGTTATTGAAGGTGCGGATTATCGTGCCCGTGCTGATAAAGGTCAGAGAAAACAATTTGAAATTAAAGCTCAACGCGGTTTAATTTACGCAATGGATGGCAAAAAACTAACTAAAATGGTTTTGAATGAAACTGGTTATACGCTTTGGATTGACCCGCAGGAAATTGCAAATTCAAAAAAAGTTAAAAAAAATGAAATTATTTCAGAGTTTAGGAAAATTGCTGGCGGAAATTTAAGGGATGATTTTGAAAAGCTTTTCGAAAAAACCAGCACGCGATACCAAGTTGTTGGAACTAAACTTTCATTAAAACAGGCAAATGCAATTCGTGAAAAGAAATTTCATGGGGTCGGATTTACTGCAGAAACTCGCCGAGTTTATCCTGAGGGAAATTTAGCTGCGCAAGTTCTTGGTTTTGTAAATGACAATGGCGGGAATTATGGCATCGAACAGGCAATGAATAAAGAATTGACGGGAACTGACGGCTATAAAAAAATTACTACCGATGCATTCAATCAGGTTATTGAAGTTGGAAGTGAGAATATCGAAAAGCCAGCCATAAATGGAAAAAATATCGCGTTATCAATTGATCGTAATATTCAGGCTCGCGTTGAAAAGGTTTTAAAATCGCAAATGGAGTCAAAAGGTATGAAAAATGGCTCAGTTTTGGTTATGAATCCAAAAAATGGCAAAATTATGGCAATGGCGAACTATCCAACTTACAACCCAGCAGATTATGGTAAAGTTGAAAAAAGCTCAGTATATAATAATAATACTACAACAATGGCTTACGAAAACGGTTCGGTGATAAAATCTTTCACGATGGCAACAGGAATTAATGAAGGTGTTGTGAGCCCTTCAACTCGATACAACAATACTGATTCAATTAGAATTGAAGATATCGTAATTCAAAATGCAGTTTTGGGGCATACTGGTTCGATTACGCTTCAAACAGCTATGAATTATTCGCTCAATACTGGAATGGTGACTATTGGAAAGCTCCTTGGTGGCGGAAGCCTTAACTCGACTGCTCGGGATAAGATTTATGATTATTTCCATAATCGTTTTGGGCTTGGGCGGGAGACTGGAATTGAAATTCTTGAAAGCAAAGGTTTGCTAGTTTCACCAAAAAAAGCTGAAGGAAATGCAGTTCGATATTCGAATATGACTTTTGGTCAAGGTATGACCACCACAATGCTTCAAACGGCAAATGCTTTTTCTTCACTAGTGAATGGTGGAACTTTATATAAGCCAAGCGTGATTGAGGGAACGGTTGATGAAAATGGAAAGCTTTCGAAAAAAGAGCCCGAAATTAATAAAGAAGCGGTAATTTCGAAAGAAACCAGTGAACAGATGAAGCAAGTTCTGGAAGGTGTTCGAAAAGTTGGTGGTGTAAAAGATCCATCGGGGTATCAAATTGGCGGAAAAACTGGAACAAGCCAGACGATAGTTGGTGGAAAATATGTTGATTATCAGACAATTGGTAGTTATGTTGGTTTTGGTGGCGGAGATGAAGCCGAGTATGTTATAATGGTAGCGGTTTGGGGTGAAAATCAGAATTTGCAAGGTTCGAAAGACGCCGCGCCGATTTTCACCGAAATTTCAAACTGGCTATTAAATTATTTAGAGATTAAACCAAAGAATTAAAGAGGGAATATGTTAAATATCACAAATCAATTAATCGTTTCTGCATTATTTAGTCTTGCTGGGTTCGTTCTAGCAATGGCTTTAACGCCAATTTATACTTTTGTTGCTTATAAATATAAATTCTGGAAGAAGCAAAAAACAGCATCTGTTACGGGTGAAGCTTTAACTGTTGTAAATAAATTGCACGCTAAAAAAATCGCACGTAATATTCCTACCATGGCAGGAATTATTGGCGTAATTGCAGTTATTATCATTTCTGTTTTATTAAATTTAAAGCGTGAACAAACTTGGTTGCCTCTTGCTGGGCTTGCTGGTGGTGCATTTATCGGTTTAATCGATGACATCTTAAATATCTGGGGTTCGAATCGTAAAGATGCTGGACTCCGTGCTCCTGTTAAGTTTGCAATGATTATCTCTCTTGCTGGTTTCTTGGCGTGGTTTTTTACTTTTAAACTTCACTTTACAAGTGTTATGATTCCTTTTATTGGTAATATTGAAATTGGATACTGGATGGCTCCACTCTTTATTTTTGCGATTGTTGCAACAAGTAATGCTGTAAATATTTCTGACGGGCTTGATGGTTTGGCAGGTGGATTATTGAGTGCTGCTTTCGGTGCTTTCGGAATTATTGCTCTTGTTCAGAATCAGCATAATTTAGCGGTATTTTGTTTTACTGTTCTTGGCGCACTGCTTGCGTATTTATGGTTTAATGTTTACCCTGCGCGTTTCTTTATGGGTGATGTTGGTTCTTTCGCTTGGGGAACGACTCTCGGAGTGGTCGCAATGCTTACAAATTCACTTCTTCTTCTTCCTGTGATTGGTTTAATTTTTGTGATCGAAGCTGGTTCAAGTGCGATTCAAATTTTTTCGAAAAAAGTATTTAAGCGAAAAATCTTTATTTCTGCACCAATTCATCATCATCTTGAAGCTACCGGCTGGGAAGAAACTAAAATCACAATGCGTTTTTGGATTATCGGAATGGTTATGGCCTTTATTGGCGTAATTCTAGCGCTGGCAGAGCATAAAATTCTTTAAAATGGAAAGAAGGAATAGGAATTTGAGTGAACGACGAGCTTTCGAAAACTATTCATCTCGTCGTCAAGCTCGAACGCCACAAGTTCGAAATTCATCTTTTCGAAAATCACGCAACCAAAGCTTTTTAAAAAGTGATTTGAAGAATGATAATTTTTCTGTAATTTTTCAGCAATTTTTGAACGGTGATTTTGCAGGTTTTTTGGAGCGAGTTATATTTTTAATTCGTTCAATGTTTTTAATTTTCATCGTAAATCCTTGCGTGAGAATTTACGAAAGTGTTAAAGCTGACAATAAAAAACGCCTTAATCTTGAGGGCTTCGAAAAAATCCGCAAGCATCGTGCAAATTATATGCTATTTCTTTTTATCTGTCTATTGCTGCTGATTGGTTTGGTTGTAATGTTTTCATTAAGTCCACAGCGAGCAAATTCATTGAATATTGCTAAAGGCGCAAACTATGATGATTATTATTTCTTCTGGCGACATTTAATTTATATTGTGGTTGGTTTGGTCTTCTTTTTTGTAATGAAGGCAATTCCGCTCAACTGGATTTTTTCGAAATCATTACAAT
>CAUROE010000029.1:0-7027 GCA_963526465.1 uncultured Saccharimonas sp. (SeqCode) | reverse complement strand
GTCTTTGAAAGCGGCATTATTTTTCTCGATCTTATATTTAGACCAGTCAATATTAAGCTTTTCAGTTTTTGCAATGGCTTTGTCTAGCTGGTCTGCTGTTTCGGTGTATAGAGTTATTTTGCTTAAAAGGTCTTTATCTTCTGGCAAATTAAGAGATCGCATAGTTGTTTCAAAATCTGAAAATATTGTATTTTCGCTAAAATCAGAAGATAAACCAGTGTATTTCTCTTGCTTTTTTCCGCTAAAAATCCCCGCAATCTCAAACTTAGTTTTTTGAGTTTCGGTTTTTTTGTCGCTTGTATTTATTAAACTTAGTTCAATCTTGTCGCCAATTTTTAGATTATTTTTTTGAGCAAAAGCTTCGTGGATTAAAGCTTTTTCCCTATCGTTTTGCTCCAAATGGCGACCTTGTTTGAGCTTGAATACGCCACTGCTAAAGAGCGTATTTTTAGCGGTATTGTTGGTGCTGTAAATTGCAACTGTATTTTTTGAGTCTTCACCAAGATCATCGCGCCGGACTTGCTGGTCGGCGGATACAGCTTTAGCACTTAGGGGTTTGGCCAAACCTTCATATTCAAGCAATGACTCTTTAATATCTTTAATATTTCGAATATTCTTAACATCTTTATAGCTAAAGTAGCCCTGAGAATCTTTCTTAACTATCGAGAAAGATGAATTCGATGCTTTATATAGCGAATTTTCCAGATTAATGCTAGAATTAACTACGCTCAAACATGCATATAGGCTTGAAAGCACCGCAGTAAGAATTAAAAAAACAATCGTAGTTCTTTTTTTCTTTCGTGTAACATAAGCCAGTGACTTTTGTATGATTCTCAATCTATCTCCCTTCACTTTAGTTTCATACTTAACTACATTTTATGATAGTTTTATGAAGTGAATATGAAATTTGGTAGATTTTCTGCAGAAATTTCAATAAGTAAAAAATCTTCTAAATTTGAAGTGGTGTTTAATGAGATTAAGAAGCTGAGAGTTGTTATAACTACCCTATGGCTTTTTATTATTTATATAAAAGCAAATAAGAATATTTTTTAGATTGAGCGCTTATCGTTTTTGAGTGAATCTTTCACAAATTCTTCAACAAAATCTTCACAAACTCCAAAAATCTGGTGCAGTTTTTCGCTTTCACTTTTCGAAAATTTTGCAAGAACAAAATTCATTGCACCAATTTTGGGTAGAAATTTATTTTTGATACCGATTTTTATTCGTGCAAAATCTTCGCCAAAAACTGAAATTAAAGATTTCAAACCGTTATTTCCAGCAGAACTACCACTTTTTCGAACGCGAACCACGCCAAAATCCAAATCGAGATCATCGTGAATTGCTAAAAAATCTTTTCGAAAATTAATTTTATAAAAATCACAAATCGTACGCGCTGAAAAACCCGTTTCATTATAAAAAGTTGTTGGCTTAACAAGCAAAACTTTTTCACCAAAAAGTGTAATTTCAGCAATAAAAGCTTTAAATTTTGGCTTTTCTTGGAATTTTGCGTTGAACTTTTTCGCTAAAAAATCTGCAAATTCAAAGCCAATATTATGACGCGTTCCATTATATTTTTCTGGAAAATTGCCTTGAAAAAGTATAATTTTCATTTTATCCTTCCGAAAATCGCCCCAAGCGCGGGGCGAAAATTATTGATTTTTTTGAATTCGAGCAAGTTTTTCGTCGCGTTTGCGTTCGCGTTTATTTTGCGTATCAGTTGCCTTTTTAAGAGCGCCTGAAGCTTTATTAATAACTTTTTTGCCAGCCGAAATTCTTGCACGGTTTTCTTTGATTTGCTTTTCATCTCTGAAAGAAAACTTAATCGGCGTGCCAGAATAATCGAAATTCTCACGAATTAAGCGCTCCAAATATCGTTTGTAGCTCCAGTGAACAAATTTTAGATTTGAGCCGTGAATAATAAACCAAGGTGGATTGCTATCACTTTGCGAAATGTAACGCAATTTTGGATGCGTATTCTTCAAGCCTGCTGGCGGATGAGCTTGAGTTGCTTTTTGAAGAAGCTGATTCAAGATTGAAGTTTTCGCTTGTCTTGCACGGTTGCGGTGAACTTTTAGAATTAAATCGTAAATTTTAGTTACATTTTGGCCAGTTTTCGAACTCGTGAAGATTAGCGGTGCCCAAGGTGTAAATTTGAAGTAATACGCAATTCGTGGCGCCAAAGCATCGCGAGTGAAGGCGTCTTTTCCTTCAACGCTATCCCATTTCGAAACCACAATAATCATCCCTTTCCCGGCGTCATTAATTAAGCCAGCAATTCGTTGATCAAGCTGAGTGTTAAGTTCGTTGGCGTCCATTAAAAGCAAACAAATATCAGCTTCATCAATTGCATTCAAAGTTCGAAGCACACTAAATTTTTCAATTCCAACTTCTTGTTTGCCAGGTTTTCGCATTCCGGCTGTATCGATAATTTCGATGGTTTTTTCATTAAAGCGAATTTGCGTTTTGTTGGTGTCACGCGTTGTTCCAGCAACATTCGCTACAATCGCCTGCTGTTTACCTGCCATCGTATTGAAAAGATAGGATTTTCCAGCATTTGGGCGACCGACCAAAGCTACACGAATTATATCTTCGTCGCGTTTTTCTTCTTTAACTTTCGGAATTTTTTCAGCAATTTCGGTCAAGAGCTCATCAACGCCAGCATTGTGCTCGGCAGAAGTTCGAATAATCGGTTTAATACCAAGCCGCAAAAATTCTTCATTTAGTAAATTCCCTTTTAAGTCAGTTTTGTTTAAAACTAAAATTACTGGCTTTCGAGATTTTAAAGCCTTTTTTGCAATTAAGCGATCTTCATTCGAAAAAGGTTTAGTGCTATCAAGAACTACCAAAATCAATTCACTGGCATCAACTGCGTCTTGGATTTGTTCTTGAATTGTAGCCTCAAACTCATCATTCGGGTCTTTTAAACCGGCTGTATCAATTAGCCAAAAAGCCTGTTTTTTATAAGTAACTTTACCAAGAACACTGTCGCGCGTGGTTCCGGCTTCTCGTGCCACAACGGCTTGCTGGGCACGAATCATTCGATTAAAAAGCGAAGATTTTCCAACATTCGCCTGACCAATAATTGCAACTTTAGGGAGATTTTTAGACATAGTTTATTAATTATAACACAATATGCCTAAAAATTCAAACTTTTCGAAATTAAAATCCAACTTTAATTTTTTGTTTTCGAAGATAAATTTCAGATAAAAAGAATTGCAAAAATCCAACAATTGCAGTGGTTAAGAATACACCGGTCAAGCCAAGGTTTAGAGTTTTTAGAAAAATTAAAATTCCAATTGGGGTTAGAATACTGGTTGCTGCTGCATAAATAACTTGCATGATGCCATTGTATTTTTTCAAAAATGAACGTGTAATTGAAAGCAGGATATAATAGCGAATTTTTGAACCAACTTCGATCGCGAATAAAATCAAAATCATCGGATTGAGGATTGCGTTTTTCACTGCTGAATCGTTTGAAATAATATTCACCCAAATTGGCGCCGAAAATCCAATCGAAACTGTGAGAACAAGGAAAAGTTTTAAAGCTAATCGCCAAATAAATTTATTATTTTGATAAACTTCTTTTTGTGTTTTAAAGCCTAATTTCGAGTTGTAAGAAACGTCAACATTTGCAAGACTTGCGCTCGCATCAACTACGCCTTCAAGAAAAGCACCAATCGTATAAATCCAATATCGGGCTGAAACAAATGATGGTGAAAGATATAACAATGATGATGTTGTGAAAATAGCAACAATTCGTGGAGCTAATCTGCGGATAATTTCCCATTTTGTATTAAGCCAAAGTTTTTTAATCCATTTCTGGTTAAATTCAAAACCATTTTTAAAGAAGTTCGGGCAAGGTTTAGCAATTAAAAAATAAATCAATGGAATTGCGTTAGCCAAAAAACAAGCAATCATCATTCCATTTGCTCCCCAATTAAAAACCCAAAGTGCTATAAAAGAACCAATCGCCATAAACCAAGTTGTAGCGTGGTCGAGAATCATTGCTTCTCGTGTTCGAAAAGTTGCTTTCAGATAAGAAGTTATTAACATCTGGCTTGGACAAACCAAGAAAATTGTTGCTACGCAAATTCGCCAATAAGGTACATACATTGAAAGCAATTCTTTCGAAACCCCAAGGCTACCAAGAATTTCGCCCGCAAAAATAAAAGAAATAAGAGCGGCTGGTGTTAAAATTAAATAAACCAAATAAAATGCATTTTTTAAAGGTTTCGAAGCTTTCTCGGCATTTTTACCCACCATGTAAGCCGGCAAGTTTGCGACTAGAGCTGTTCGAACAGCATAATAAGCGCACGAAAGCACCACCCACAGCGTATCTGATACTGCGAACATTGTTAATGATTTTTGAGCATAAGCCACATTCGGATACCAGGCCATTACTAGCGCCCAGTTTGCTTCGACAAGATTATCGGCAATCGTGCCTAGAAAATTATCGAAGAACATTTTTCGGAGTTCTTTTTTAGTTTTTAGCATATTCAATTATTGTATAATTTTTTGAAATAAAAATCAATGTTGAGAAACTTGCTCGAAAACTTAAAAAATGATATAATAATAATCCAGTAAAAATTTGGAGGTGCAGAAATGCAAGAACATTTCAAAAATGTAACAGCTACAATGCCATTAGCGTCAATGGAAACTCGTCGAATGGTTGCAGAAAATACTCGAAAGATTATCGAGCAAGCTTTTGCAAGCGGTGAGCCCTATGCTAATTTTGAGATTTTTCGAAATCTTTTTGATGTTGAAGAAATCTTGGATATTCAAAATGAATTCATCTTTAAGATTAATATTGAAAAATTCGGAAATCCAGTTGTGGCGGAACAGCTTGTGTGAACTTATGCTGCAGAGATTCACTATTTTAATTTTTGCGGAAAAAGCGTGACTGAAAAAATTGCTCGGGCTTGTGAGTTCGAGTCTAACTCTGGCAATGAAGATAAAATTCCGATTGAAATTAAAGAATATTTCGAAAAGATTTTGGATATTTTTTGTCAAATTATGATTGATGAAAGTGTCGAAATATCAGCTGGCTATATAATGAGTTTATTTATTAATATTGCTGATCTTGCTGAATTACAGTAATTAACAAAAAGACCTCAATTGAGGTCTTTTCTTCTTTTGTGTTACAGCTTTTCAACTTTTCGAAAATCACCAAAATTTAGATCTTTCGGTAAAATATATGAGCCAAAAACTGTTCTGTGTAGCTCTTTAACTTCATAGCCTATAGCCGAAAATGTTCGGCGAATCTGGCGGTTGCGACCTTCACTCATGATAACTTTCCAGTTTTTTCGTGAATCATCAAGCCGTTCAAGCCCAAGCTGTGATTTTCCGTCTGGTAGGTTAATTCCAAAATCGGCAATCATCTGTTGATGAATTGGCTGAAGCGGCGTATCAAGAGAAACTAGGTATTCTTTTACCTTTCGAAATTTTGGGTGGGTCATTCGAAAAGCAAAATCGCCATCATTTGTTAAGAGTAAAATTCCACTTGAATCTTTATCGAGCCGACCAACTGGTTTTAGCACGCTAAATTCTTTTGGAAGAATAGCATAAATTGTTTCATTTTCGCCCTGTTTTTTACGAGAACAAACATAACCACGAGGCTTATTAAAAATTACATATTTTTTCTCTTCGCGAGTTTTTGAGATTATTTTTTCGCCAAGCTTTATTTCATCGCCCTCTTTGAATCTCTCGCCGAGTTGAGCAGTTTTCCCGTTGATAGAAATGCGCCCTTTTTCTATAAGCTCATCTGCTTGCCTACGCGAAATTCCTAGCTGTAATGCCAGGAATTTATTTAAGCGTTCTGTTTTTTGTTCCACAACTTATTAGGCTCCAAAAGGAGGTTGAGAATTGTTATTTAAGGGATTTTCGCCTGTTCCGCCTTTTAGGATATCGTTAATTTGAAAAGATAATATTTCTTCATCACTTCGACTATTTTTGATTGGTTGAACTACTCGTTCGCCAGAGACAGTCGGTGTGGCTGGCTGATTATTTTGAACAGCTGCTTGAGGCTGATTTACAAAATCACTAATTGGATGAGCCGGAGCTTCAATTGTTGGTGATTCTGGTGTTCTAAAATTTTGAACTGGCGCTACTTTAGCATGGGGCTGTTCAAATTGTACATGTTGAGAAACTGGCTGAATCGGTTGGTTTGTAGAAAAAGATGTTAGCTGTTCTCTTTCGAATTGAGCTAAACTCGGTGCTGTAGCACGTTCTGGAGATTGGATGGGCTGAACTGGCCGAACCGGAGCTGGTGCTGGTTTTTCAAAATTTTGAATTGGCGCTTGAGCTACCTGCGTTTGCGCGGTAGAATATAATTCAACTGGTGCTTTAATTTCTTGCGATTGCATTGCTGGAGCTTCTTCCCCTGGCATAGATATTGGCGCTTGTTTTTGTGCAGTTCGCTGCTCTACTGTTAAGTCGCCATCTTCAAGAACCTCGTGAACTGTTCGCACAACATCTTCAATTCCCACTTGAGATTTTACTAGATAGCGGTCGGCGCCAAGTGCTTCACCGCGACGACGCTGCTCTTCACTTGAGAGAGCTGTCATCATAATAACTTTAATACCGCGGGTTTCAGTTGTTGAGCGCAAAATATCAAGCATGTCAAAGCCAGAAATCTTTGGCATCATTACATCGCTTACAATTAGGTTTGGGCGTTCTTTAATCGCCATTGCGAGCGCTTCTTCTCCATCACCAGCCGAAACAATATCATATCCTTCCGCCAATAATCGAACGCCATAAATCTCGCGCAAACTTTTATCATCTTCTACTAATAAAATCTTTGTCATATTGCTCCTATTATACTATTATTTTTCGAAAAAATCTATACTATTTATGCTTAATTTTTCCGCTGATTCATCATTCTTTGAGCGTATTCAATTTTCATTCTTTCGATATCATTTAAAGTTGGCTGATTTGATGGATGTTGGCTTGGCTGAGGTGCTGTATTCAGCGTAGTTTCCATCATTTGTGGCGGTTGAAATTGTTGATTTTTTACTTCTATTGAACTTTG
>CAUROE010000028.1:0-7389 GCA_963526465.1 uncultured Saccharimonas sp. (SeqCode) | reverse complement strand
TTTCAGCATCAATTTCTTTTTCAATTCTCTTTAAATCATCTTCAGTTAAAGCTTTTTCATCTTTAAGTTTCTTGGCGTGTTTCAAAGCATCTTGGCGAATATTTCGAAGTGTAATTTTTGCGCCTTCAACTTTTTCTGAAGTTTGTTTTACGATTTGCTTACGGCGTTCCTCTGTTAGCGGTGGAACTGGCACGCGAACAACGCGGCCGTCATCACTTGGGTTGAATCCAAGGCTTTGATCGTTGCGAATTGCAGCCGAAATTGCTGAAATATTATTCGCATCAAATGGTGTAATTAAAATCATCCCTGCTTCTGGTGCGGTCATATTCGAAACTTGATTTAATGGCATTTTTGTACCATAAACTTCAACCATAACACTATCAAGCATTGAAGGATGCGCTCGGCCTGTTCGAACCTTCTTCATTTCACCCTTAAAATGCTCAACGGCTTCAGTCATTTTTAATTTAAATTCATCTGTATCAAACATAACCCCATTATATCACATATTACTATTATTATTCAAATTGACTTTTAAGAGTTTTTATGCTATAATACTTGTTATAGCTTTTTAGAAAGCTATAAAACAAAAAGAAGGAGGTGCCAAAATGGCACTAGTATCGGTCGCCTTAACCGAATCAACGCTTATCAACACTAATCTGCAACTTGATAGTTTTATCCTACCGTACAATCCAACAACTGAAGAATCTGTTCGAATAAGTATTCGAAAGTTCCTCAAAAAGCTAAACGAGGGAGACAAGCTTCTCGTTTTCGCTGATAAGCGATACGATAAGCTTAAATACTTGACCGTATTAAAAGAAGAATGTGATAAAGTAGGAATTAAACTAAACATTTCGCTTTATCGTAAGGACAAAAACCGTCATAGTGAATACTATAAAAAATGGTATTTCCGAGAAATGGATATAAACAACCTATATAAAGAGTATATGCAGGCTTGATAGGCAGTACATTTAATTCCCCCGCAATAAACTGCGGGGTTTTTATTGATTAAAAATATAAAAAATGTCATAATATTAAAACTTCTCGCTTTTCGAAAATAAAAAATACTGAAATTCTTTCAAATCTTCAATCTCGCTACGGCGAGATTTTATTCTTCTTGTGCAAAATTTTTACTCAAAATTTGAATTTCATTTTTAAGTGAATCAAGTTCTCCCTCGAGTTTTTCGGATTTCGAAATCGCTTCTTTATATTTTTCAAAAACCTCTTCAAGAGGAATTTCGCCACTTTCAATTTTTATTAGAATCTCATCAATTTCAGCCATTTTTTTACTAATTTCGTTCGACATTTTTTACCTCCGCCGTTATTTTTTTATCAATTGTTTGAATCATAATTTCTTCACCAGCCACTAATTTTCCACTTACTAAAGCATAACCTTTCGAAAGTATGTTTTGTGGATTGTAACTTTCCAAAATTCGCTTTTTGGCTTTAATTTCTCTTTGCTGTTCAAAAATATTATTCAAAATTAAATCTTTCATTTTATAAATCTTTTGATGGTTTTCAATTTTTAATTCATCAATCTTCGAAAGAATAAAATCGTTTGTGTGCAAAATTTTTGAACATAAAAATCTCATTTCGTCAAATTTATTCGGTGTCAAAAATTGTGCAACATTACTTGGCGTTGAAGCCGCAAAATCTGCCGCTAAATCACACAAACTTTCATCAATTTCATGGCCAATTCCTGTAATAACTGGCACCCGAGAAGCAGCGATCGCACGAACTAATTTTTCATCATTAAAAACCGCTAAATCATCGGCACTTCCACCACCACGAATAATAGTAATCACATCTGGTAATTCACTTTGCGAATTAAAAAAATCAATTGCTCGAATAATCTGGTCGCTAGCAGAAATTCCCTGCACCTGCGTATGCGCAACAGTAATTTCTAACCCGCCCCAACGCTCATTAATAATCTTAATAAAGTCAGCATAACCCGCCGCCTGAATACTCGAAATCACCGCAATTTTTTGAGGATTTCGTGGAATTTCACGTTTGCGGCTTTCATCAAATAAACCCTCTTTTGTTAACTTTTCCTTTAAAATTTCGAAAGATTTTTTTAGGCTCCCTTCACCTTTTGGTATGATTTTCTCAATTGTTAGGCTGAATTTTCCCCAATTTGTAAGTTTTGGCTTTGCTTGTACAACAACCTTCATTCCATCTTCGAGCGGAAATCGCATTTGCCAAACCGTCATAAAGCAACCAAGAACCGAGTCCTCATCTTTCAAATCAAAAAAAACGAACTTGTTGTGGTTCACCTTAAAGCTTGAAATTTCACCTTCAATCAGAACACTCGGAAAACTCTTTTCGAAAATATCATTGCTAGTTGCAATAAAATCTGAGACGCTATAAATCACCTCGTGTGGTTGAGGTTTTTTTATTTCAAAATTTAACAACTCTTCGAATTCATCAAAATCCATATAAAACCATTATAGCACATTTTAAGCATAAAAAATAACCGCCTTGAAGCGATTATTTTTCGAATATTTTAGAAAATTCCCGGTTCAACTCTTGAATTTGTGATTTTTCACCGCCAGAAACTGCACCCAAAATCCAAGTATTTGCGTCTATAAATTCTTTCGCAACTTTAAAAATTTGTTCGCGAGAAATCTGCTTAATAAATTTTGGCTGAGATTTATAATCTCGAAGATGTCCATCCCAAAAATATCGAGAAGCATAAAATCCTGCCGTTGAAGCTACTGTTTGCCCACCCATTTGAAACGAACCAAGAGAATAGCTCTTCATAGCGTCAAGCTCCTCTTCGGTAATTTCTTCGTTTAGAACCTTTTTGAGCTCTAAAACAATTAATTCAAAAAGCTCTTTAGCGGTTCCATAATTAGTTTGCCCTTCAAAATCCCAAGAAGAATCTTTTGGGCCACGTGAAGCACCAGAATAAATACCATAAGTTAAACCGCGTTTGCGAGCTTGGCCAAGGATTCGAGCGTGCATTGTACCAGTTAAAATATGGTTCAAAGCGTGCATTGCATCCATTTCAGATGTTGTAAGTTTTCGTGGAAGCAAAAGCGAAATACCAAAACTTATATTTTTCAAATCTGGGCGATAAATAAAAATTGGCTCTTTCGGTTTTTTCATTTCATCAGTAATGATTTCGAAACGCTCACCTCTTTCAAGCGGTAAATTTTCAAAGCCTTCAAGAATTTTATTTTTGCGAGTTGGTGTGATTTTTCCGGCAATCACAAAACGCAGATTATCGGTTGTGTGCGTACGTTTATGATGCTCGCAAATATCTTCAAGAGTGATATTGTCAATCGTTTTAAGCCGCTCTTCATAAGTTAGAACTTTTTCACCAAATTCCTGTTGAATTTTTGGCCAAAGAAGGCGCGCATTATTATTCAAATAGCCTGTAAGCTCATTTCGAACGTTTCCCTTTTCAGCTTTGAACTCAAATTCGTTAAATTTAGGCTGACTAATTGACAGGAGTTGAAGTTCAAAAATCCTATCCCACTCAAAATCGGCGCAATCTGCCACATAGTTCATACTCATATCTGAAGTGGAAGCATTGTGATAAGCACCATTTTTAGTGAATTCAGCCTCAAATTCATGCTCGCTGGCAAATTTTGCATTTGCGCCAAAAGCCATATGTTCCATAATATGAGCGGTTTCATAAATTTTTGGACTTTTCGTATAACGTGAACCAGCCCGAAACTGAAATTGAAAACTCATCACCGTTGCATCTGGAACATTTACAAGAAGGCCACGTACGCCATTTTTCAGACGTACTTCTTCAACGGTGTGTCG
Source organism: uncultured Saccharimonas sp. (SeqCode) (assembly GCA_963526465.1). Lineage (GTDB taxonomy): Bacteria > Patescibacteriota > Saccharimonadia > Saccharimonadales > Saccharimonadaceae > Nanogingivalis. The sequence continues at coordinate 3,618 of CAUROE010000028.1, read as the reverse complement.
CATTTATTTACGACCCTTCTTCTTGTTTTGACGTTGAGCTTTTTTGGCTTTCCGTGCATTATTTTTCTTGGCATTTTCACTATTTTTTGAAGATGCCTTTTTAGCTTTTGAAAAGTCTTCATCTCGGTTTTTTTCACCAGATTGAACTTCATTAACACCTTTCTCGACTGAATTTTCAGCAAGGCGAGTGAGCTCAGTATCATGATCTTCTTCTTGGCGAACGGCAGCATCATTCGGTGTAATTCGAGTTAGAATTCGAATCGTTTCATCGCGCAAAGTATTTTGCAAACCATCAAATAATTTTTGCGATTCAGCACGATATTCAACCAATGGATCACGCTGACCAACACTTCGCCAATGAATTCCCTCACGCAAGAAATTCATATTTTCAAGATGATTCATCCAAAGCGTATCAAGAATTTGCATATAAACTTCACGTTCAACTTTTTGGAACGCTTCTTTACCAATTTCATGTTCTTTATCTTGGTAAAGTTCTTCGGCAATATGTTTTGCTAATTTGATACGTTTTTTATCGTTCGAAATTCGACCAAGCGCTTCAGCCTTTTCTTCTTCAATTGGGAAGATTTCAATAAAATTCGAAACAAATTTTTCGTTATTTTTTGAAGGAAGTTCGGCGAGTTCTTCTGCTTTAGAAATAAACAAAGCCTTAATTTCATCTGTAATATCTTCACCTTCAAGAATTTTTCGGCGCATTGTGTAGACAACTTTTCGGTGACGGTTAATTACGTTGTCGTATTGAACAACATTTTTACGCGTATCAAAATTAAATCCTTCAACACGTTTTTGAGCGTTCTCAAGAGTTTTCGAAACAGATTTATGTTGAATTGGCATATCTTCTGGCACACCGAGTCTATCCATTAACATTGCAATTCGTTCACCTTGGAAAATTCGCATCAAATCATCTTCGGTTGAAACATAAAATTGCGTTTCACCAGGGTCGCCCTGACGGCCACCACGACCACGGAACTGGTTATCGATTCGGCGAGATTCATGGCGCTCTGAACCAATCACAACCAATCCACCCAATTCTTTTACACCTTTACCAAGCTTAATATCGGTTCCACGACCAGCAATATTTGTTGCGAGCGTAATTGCACCCTTTTCGCCAGCCTTAGCAACAATTGAAGCCTCATGCTCATTGTTTTTAGCATTCAAAAGGTTATATTTAATTCCCTCTTGATCAAGATACTTCGCAATTTGCTCGTTCTTTTCAATTGAACCTGAACCAACCAAAACTGGGCGACCCTGTGCGTGATATTCTTTAATTGCTTCTGCCACGGCTTTAAGTTTTGCCTTTTCGGTTTTAAAGATTAAGTCTTCTTTATCATCACGAATAACTGGTTTATTCGAAGGAATTTGCACAACTTCTAAAGAATAAATTTGCTGAAATTCTTCAGCCTCAGTGAAAGCAGTTCCAGTCATTCCCGAAAGTTTATTGTAAAGACGGAAGAAATTCTGGAACGAAATTGTTGCTAAAGTCATTGATTCTTGAAGAACCGGTACTTTTTCTTTAGCTTCAATAGCTTGGTGTAAACCTTCATTATATCGACGACCATTCATTAAACGACCAGTGTGTTCATCAACAATAATCACCTCACCATCATTTGTCACAACATAATCTTTGTCACGCTTGAAGAGAGTTTCAGCACGCAAAGCTTGCTCAACATGGTAAACTGCACGCGAATGTTCTGGCGTGTAAAGATTCTTCATATTGAGAAGTTTTTCGATTTTATCAATTCCAGATTCAGTCAAAGCTACACTTCGGCGTTTTTCATCAACTTCATAATCTTCTTTCGAAAGTTGCGAAATAACTTGCGCGAATTGAATATAGCTTTCTGGGTTTTCAGCCGCAGGAGCAGAGATAATTAATGGAGTTCGGGCTTCATCGATTAAAATAGAATCAACCTCATCGACGATCGCAAAGTTAAGCTCACGCTGGCGTAAAAGTTCAACTTCATTCACCATGTTATCACGCAAATAATCGAAACCAAATTCATTATTTGTTCCGTATGTGATATCCGCAGCATAAGCCTCTTTTCGAGTTGCTGGGCGAAGTTTTCGCATATTTTCGTCTTCATGCTCTTCGTTGTCATATTCTGGATCAAAAATAAAGCTCGCTTCATTAATAATTACACCAACAGAAAGGCCAAGAAAATCATATAGATTTCCCATCCAAGATGCATCACGTTGGGCAAGATAATCGTTTACGGTTACAACATGAACGCCTTTTCCTTCCATCGCATTCAAAGAAACCGGCAAAGTTGCCACCAAAGTTTTACCTTCACCAGTTTTCATTTCTGCAACTTTTCCTTCGTGTAAAACTATTCCACCAATCAACTGAACATCAAAGTGTCGCATTCCAAGCACACGAGTTGAAGCTTCACGTACAAGCGCAAAAACATCTGGCAAAATATCATCTAAATCTTTTTTCGAAAGGCTTTTTTTGAGTTTTTTAAAAGCTTCTTTGAGCTTTTCATCACTCATTTTTTTGTATTTTTCACTCAAATCGTTAATTTCATCAACTTTTCGTTGCAATCGGCGCAAAATTTTCTTTTGCGGGTCACCAAAAACAGTAGTCAAAAGTTTATCAACTTTGTTTTCTTCCACCATTACATTTTTTTTCTTCGCAGTTTTTTTAGACATTTCCCTCTCCATTAAAAACAGTATAAAATCTATCTTATATTTTACCATAATTTGAATATTAAAAAAAGCCCCTTTCAGGACTTTATTTAAAAACTTCCGTAAAAACATTAATCATCTCATCTCTTAGCATTTCATATTTTCTAGTAAATGCTTCAAGATCTTTTAAAGCTTTCTCATATTCGAAAATTTTTGCTCCTAGTTCTCGAATTTTTTGCGATGAAATTCTAGTCTTTTCATCCACATTATTCGATAATATTGAAAGTGAAATAATGGTGTCATTATCAACCAAATTCGCTAACTCAAAAGCTTCAGCCCAATCTTCCTCCTCGTCATCATTCGAAATGAGCAATTCTTTCTTTGTCGGATTAAAATCAATGGTCTTAATTTTAACAATCGGTAGCTCACCCTTAACAGTTACAATTTCATAAATCATAATCGTATCAATACCCTCAGTACTCTTAGAAACAGAGGCAAATCGCCGACCATATTTTCTGAATAAGTCTTTAATTGTTAATTCACCATTCATAGCTAAAATCTCCTTCATTAATATGCATGCAAAAATAAGGTATAATATCCTGGACTCTTTCGCCAAGATATGTTAAATCTTGACCAACCACTTCTTTGCTTTCTCCACTCATAAATTCGCGCTTAATAACTTCTGCGATATCTTGAATTTCGAAAAGCCAATCAGTCCAACTTAAGGAATTATACCAAACAAAATGTCTATAATTCTCAAGGCATTTTTTAATGCTTAATTCTTTGAGCATACCACGACCAATTATTTCGACCTTACATGGTCGATACTCCAAACCTTGATCTTGCTCGAAAAACCAATCTAAAACAGTAAAAACCGAATGACCTTTGAGGTCTTCAATCTCTTTCACAAATTGAACTCGAACGCCAATTTCTGGAATTATCTTCTTCCCATCTTTTCGAAAAAACACAATACCATAC
>CAUROE010000027.1:0-7717 GCA_963526465.1 uncultured Saccharimonas sp. (SeqCode) | reverse complement strand
GCGTAGAATTAATTCTGGCGACAAACGAGCTGAAAAAATGCTCAACAAAAAGAAATTTACGCCAGTTTATAATTATTTTTTGCAATATTTTGGCTATGTAATCATGATCGTGTCGGTAATTTCACTTTCGAAAGTTTTTGATTTTTGGAAGTCGATAGCTATTTGTTTTGTTGTTTTTCTAATTTCGAAGGGAATTTTAAAAAGTGGTATTTTGAATCGAATTTCAAGCCAGATTAATCGCAAAATTATCCCAATTGTGAATGGAATTTATTTTGCTCAAAATATAAAAACACAAAATAGGCTTTCGAAGATGGCGAATAAAAAACAACCGTGGTCGTTTTATTCAAAAGAAGAACTTTTAAATTTTTTGGCTAATCATAAACGAATTTTAACTGAAAATGAACAAAAATGGATTGAAAAAGTTTTCGAACTTGAAGAAAAAACAATTTTAGAAGTTGGTGTTGCTGGTGAAAAAATGGCAATAATCCACGATAATGATTTGTTAACACCATTAGTGATTGATGAACTTTTTAAAACTAAGCAAAAGATTTTTCCGGTTATGAACGAGGAAGAAAATAAAGTTAAGGGTGTAATTTTTCTGGAAGATATTACTAAAATTGATTCAAGCGATTCGAAAAAAGCTCAAAAAGTAATGCATGAAGAATTTCTATCGATAAAACCTAATTTAAGTGCCTTAGTGGCTTTCGAAAAAATACTTTCAAAAGGTGAAAATTATGCAATTTTGCTTGAAAGAAATGGCGATTTGGCTGGAATCGTTAATTTGGTAGATTTTATTCGCAAAAAATAGGAAAATGTGGTAAAATATAAAGAGTTAAATTCAAGAATTAGGAGAAATATGCGGATATTAGCGAAAAATTCGATTGATAAAATTGGTGAAAAAATTACTGTAAAGGGTTGGGTGAATTCTCGACGAGACCACGGTGGGTTAATTTTTATTGATTTACGCGATCATTCTGGATTGCTCCAGCTTGTGATTTCGCCAGATTTTGCAGAGAGTTTTGAATTAGCTGAAAAATGCCGTGATGAATTTGTGATTTCGGCAACTGGTGTAGTAAAAGAGCGCGCTGAAAATTTGAAAAATCCAAATATTTCAACCGGTGAAGTTGAACTTATTGTTGAAAATCTTGAAATTTTAAACCGAAGTGAACCTTTGCCAATTGCAGTTTCAGATAATGGTCAAAAATCGAATGAAGAATTGCGATTAAAATATCGTTTTTTGGACTTACGCCGTGAAAAAATGCAAAAAATGTTACGCCGCCGTGCAGAATTTTATCGTGAAATTCGAAAATTTATGGAAAATCACGAATTTATTGAAGTTGCTACACCGATTCTTGCGAATTCTAGCCCAGAAGGTGCGCGTGATTTCTTAATTCCGAGCCGTGTTCACCCTGGAAAATTTTACGCATTGCCGCAAGCTCCACAGCAATTCAAACAGCTTTTAATGGTTGGTGGAATCGACAAATACTATCAAATTGCTACTTGTTTCCGTGATGAAGACCCGCGAGCAGATAGGCTTTATGGTGATTTCTATCAGCTTGACCTTGAAAAGGCTTTCGTTAAAAATGGTGAAGAAATTCGCTCAGAAATGGAAGTTCTCATTAAAGATCTAGTGAAAAATTTTGCTAAAAAAGAGCTTCTGAGTGAAGAAATTCCGCGGATTCCTTATGAAGTTGCGATGGAAAAATATGGTAGTGACAAGCCTGATTTGCGTTTCGGAATGGAATTGGTTGATCTAAATGATGTATTGGCCGAAACTGAATTTGGTGTGTTTAAAAATGCCGAATGTGTAAAAGTTATTTGTGTAAAAAATGGTGCAAGTTTGAGCCGAAAACAAATTGATAACTTCACTGAAATTGCTAAAAGCGAGGGCGCTGGCGGTTTGGCTTATATTACATATACTGAAGGTGAAGCAAAAAGTCCAATTGTGAAGTTTTTGAGTGAAAATGAGCTTTCGAAAATTAAAGAAGAAACTTGCGCAGAAGATGGCGACGCAATTTTCTTTGGTGCGGATAGGCGTGAAGTTGTAAATAAGGTTCTTGGTCGTCTTCGAAATTAATTTGCTGATTTCTTTAATTTGAAAGATGAAAATAAAGTGGCTCTCGCTTGGGTTGTAGATTTTCCATTTTATGAATTTGATGAGAAAAATAATAAAGTTGATTTTGGCCATAATCCATTTTCAATGCCAAAAGGCGGTGTTGAAGCTCTTCGAAATGCTAAAACTAATGCTGAAAAATTGGCAATTAAAGCCGACCAATACGACATGGTGATGAATGGCTATGAAATCTGCTCAGGTGCCGTTCGAAATCATAACCTAGAAGTGATGTATGAGGCTTTTGGATTGCTTGGATACGATAAAAAATATGTTGAAGCGAAATTCGGAGCGATGCTAAACGCCTTTAAATTTGGTGCTCCTCCGCATGCAGGTTGTGCATTTGGCTTGGATCGAATTTTTATGATTTTAATGAATGAAGATAATATTCGTGAAGTGGTGGCGTTTCCAAAGAATGGTTCGGGAGTGGATGTAATGATGAGTTCACCTAGCTTTGTGGATGACGGACAGCTAAAGGAGTTGAAAATTGAGCTCTCTGAAGATGAAGAATAAATTGGCAAATTTCCAAAAAAAATTTGGTTTTTTAGTGATTCTTATAATTGGTGGATTTTTAGTTCTGTTTCAATTTTCGAAAATTGTTTTTGCTGAAGAAGTGGCAAAAGAAAAGCCAACTGAAATTCAGATTTCGAAAATTAGTAAAAAATGCAACGATTTAAAAAATAATTTGAAAAAACTTCGCTCTGAAGACGCTCTAAAAAGAGTTAATCTGGGTAAAAGCTATGAGAAGATTTCGAATGGATTGATGTCGAATTTTAATGCAAGAATTGCTCTAAACAAGAAAAATGGGGCTGAATTAATCTTGACTGCTTCTGAATTTGAAGAGAATTTTAAGTATTTTAAAGACAATTTTCAGATTTATGAACGGGAGCTTTCGGAATTAGTTTTACAAGATTGCACTAAGAATCCGCGTGAATTTTATTTAAAACTTGAAAAAACACGTCGTGCTCGCCGAGAAGTAAATTACAACACTAAAAAACTGAATGAAATTGCTGAAAAATATGGTGTTCAGGTTCATGATTTTGTTGTAAAAAATACATCAGGAGTTTTGAATGAATAATTATTTGAATAAAATTAAAGCAAAAATTAAAAATCGGCCATTGGAATCACAAAAAGAAATTAATGGTTCTCGCAATTTGCTAATTTTTCTTGCGGGAAGCTTAGGAATTGCATTGGTTTTGGTGATTGCGAGCTTAATTCTTTACACTTCGGATGGGACTATTCAGCTTGATCTGAGTAGGCCAGTTTTGCAAGAGGCGCGTGAGGCCCAGAAAAAGGCAAAAAAAGAGGAAGAAGAGCGCAAGAAAAACGAAAAAGATGAGGAGTTTTTACCACAAGGTGGTCTTTCAAATAAAGATATGGCGGATTTCGAAAGGCTTTATTTGCAGGCAAGAAAGAGAATTCATACAGATGAGTTTAGCGAAAACTCCTTAAGTGATGAAACTTTAAAAATAACAGACCAATAAAGGAGAAAAATGGCTTTTTTAAATCCGAAAGATTTTATTATTACTCGCAAGCGTAAACTTTATAAATTTGCGCTTTTCAATAATTCTGCAATTTGTTTTGAATTTAATGAATGGCAAAAAGAAAATGCTGAAGTTAATAATTTAGAGATTGGCGCAGGAACAGGGCTTTTTAGTGAGGCTTTGGCGGCAAAAAATCCAACCAAGAATTTTGTGGCGGTTGATGTTAAAGCCGACCGACTAGTTAAGGGAGCTATTAAAGCTGAGCAAGATGGCGTTAAAAATATTCGTTTTTTGCGAGCGCGAGCCGACCAACTTCTTGAAGCTTTCGGTGAAAATTCGGTAAAATATCTTTGGGTGACCTTTCCTGACCCTTACCCACGTGAGCGCAATTCGGGCCGCCGCTTAACGCACCCAACTTTTTTGCGAATTTATGCTAAGCTTTTGGCTGAAGATGGTGCGCTCTACTTTAAAACTGATGCTAAGAATCTTTTCGAATGGAGTTTGGAACAGCTTGTTACAGAAGGTTGGAAAATTGAACGGCTTAGTTTTGATTTACATGAAAGCAACTTAAATGAAAATTATAAAGTGATGACAACTTATGAGAAACGTTTTACGGCAGAAGGGCTAAAAATTAACTTCGTAAAGGCCGTACCGCCAAAAAATATATGAATAAATAAATTTCGAAAGAGGTGAAATGGCTGATTTTTTAGAAATTAAAGGTGCGCGTGAACATAATTTAAAAAATGTAGATTTAAAAATTCCGCGTGACAAATTAGTGGTGATAACGGGGCTTTCTGGTAGTGGAAAGTCAAGTTTAGCATTTGATACAATTTATGCGGAAGGCCAGCGCCGCTATATGGAGAGTCTTAATTCTTATGCCCGCCAATTTTTAGGCACAATGGATAAGCCAGATGTAGATCAAATTACGGGGCTCAGCCCAGCGATTTCGATTGATCAAAAATCTACCAGTCGCAATCCACGCTCAACTGTAGCAACCGTAACGGAAATCTATGACTATTTGCGTCTTCTTTTCGCGCGAATCGGTACCCCGCATTGTCCAATTTGTGGTCGAGATGTTGTTCGGCGTACCCCCCAAAGCATTGTTGATAGTATCATGAATCTTGAAGAAGATTCACGATTGATATTGCTTGCGCCGATCGCAAAAGCCAAAAAAGGCGAATTCGCACATATCCCTGAAGAGTTTGCGAAAAAAGGTTTTGCTCGTGCGCGGGTTGATGGAGTGATTTACGCTTTAGATGAGTTTCCTGAACTTGAAAAAAATATTAAGCATAATATTGAAATTGTAGTTGATCGTTTGGTTCTTTCGAAAGAAATGCGAACACGTTTAGCTCAAAGTGTTGAACAAGCGCTTGAAATGACTAGCAGAATTTTAGAGATTTTGAATGATGAAACTGGCGAGGTGAAGATTTTTTCTCAACGCTATGCTTGTGAGCTTCACCCAGATGAGCATATTCCTGAACTGGAGCCGCGATTATTTTCATTCAACGCACCACAAGGAGCTTGCGAAACGTGTTCGGGGCTCGGAACGCGAATGGAAATTGACCCAGAATTAGTGCTTTCACCAAATTTGACGATTTCTGAAGGTGCGATTCGGCCTTATAATCGTGTGATGGAAAAGGGCTATCGAATTAAATTGCTTGAGGAAGTTGCAAAACGCCATGGATTTTCAACAAAAGTCCCAACTAAAAAACTCTCAAAAGAAGCAATTGAAATTATTTTATATGGTACAAAGACAGATGAAAAATATCCGATCGAAATGAACGGTCGTGTTTATAATATGAATTTTGAAGGCGTAATTCCGAATTTGGAGCGTCGCCATCGAGATACGGGTAGCGAATTTCAGCGTAAAGATATTGAGCGATTTATGCGTGTTCGAAAATGTCAAACTTGTGGTGGAAAGCGCTTGAAACCAGTTGTTCTTGCGGTTACGGTTGCTGGTCTAAATATTGTAGAAATTTGTGATCTTGCAATTGATGAAGCTGTTGAACTTTTCAAAAATTTAGAACTAAACGAGCAACAAAAGTTTATTTCAACTCAAATCCTAAAAGAAATTTCTTCGAGATTGGGCTTTATGAATAATGTTGGTTTGAATTATTTGGAGCTTTCGCGTGCGGCTAATACTTTGAGTGGCGGTGAGGCTCAGCGGATTCGTTTGGCTACACAGATTGGCTCTGGGCTTCAAGGTGTGCTTTATGTTTTAGATGAGCCTTCAATTGGGCTTCATCAACGAGATAATGACAAATTGATTGCAACGCTAAAAAACCTTCGTGATCTGCATAACACTGTTTTAGTAGTGGAGCATGACGAGGACACAATTCGAGCGGCGGATTGGCTTGTTGATGTTGGCCCTGGCGCTGGTGTGAATGGCGGAATGATTGTGGCTTCTGGTACACCTGATGAGGTTTCGAAAAATCCTAAATCTTTAACAGGGCAATTTTTAAGCGGAAAAGATAAAATTCAAACGCCAAAAAAACGTCGCAAGATTCAAAAGGATGAAAAACTAATAATTAAAAATGCGCGCGAGAATAACTTGAAAAATATTGACGTTGAAATTCCGCTGGGTGTAATGACGGTAGTTTCGGGAGTTTCGGGTAGTGGAAAATCAACCTTGGTGAATGAAATTTTAAGTAAAGAATTGTTAGCACGCAAGCACCGCGCGCAAGAAGTTCCTGGTGCGCATGATGAAATTTTAGGGCTGGAAAAACTTGATAAAGCAATCGTGATTGATCAAAGTGCGATTGGCCGTACGCCACGTTCGAATCCTGCAACTTATACTGGTGTCTTTACTCAGATTCGCGAGCTTTTTGCTGGCACGCCAGAAGCAAATATCCGCGGCTATAAAGCTGGTCGATTTAGCTTTAACGTTAAAGGTGGTCGATGTGAAAACTGTCAAGGCGATGGTGTAATTAAAATTGAGATGCATTTTTTGCCAGATGTTTATGTAGAATGTGATGTTTGCCATGGAAAGCGATATAACCGCGAGGCGTTGGAGATCCTTTATAAAGGTAAAACAATCTCGGATGTTTTAGAAATGACAATTGATGAAGCAACGGAATTTTTCGAAAATATTCCTGCAATTCATCGAAAATTAAAAACTATTCAAGAAGTTGGCTTAGGCTATATTAAACTTGGGCAGCCTGCAACAACTTTTTCGGGCGGAGAGGCGCAACGAATTAAACTTGCTACTGAGCTCGCTCGGGCTTCGACTGGTAAAACAATGTATATTCTGGATGAGCCAACAACTGGCCTTCATAATGCAGATGTAAAAAGATTGCTTTTGATTTTGAATCGTTTGGTTGATGCTGGAAACTCAATGGTCATAATTGAACATAATTTAGATGTGGTTAAAAGTGCTGATTGGCTAATTGATATGGGCCCCGAGGGTGGGGCTGGCGGTGGAACTGTTGTGGCGACTGGAACTCCAGAACAGGTTTCGAAAGTTGAAAAAAGCTGGACGGGAAAGTATCTTAAAAATATCCTTTAGAATAAATTGTTCTAATTTTTTAAAAAATAGTATAATATACAATATAAAGTGCTTAATTTTATATTATGAAAGGAAAAAATGGCGATTTTAGTAACTGGCGGTGCAGGATTTATCGGTGCCCACACTTCAATTGAACTTCTTGAAAATAATGAAGAAATTATAATTATTGATAATTTTCTGAATTCGAAACCTAAAGCTTTAGAGCGAATTCGTAAAATTTCGGGCAAGGATTTTAGATTTTATGAAGTTGATATTTTAAATAAAGATGGGCTTCGAAAAATTTTTCAAGAAAATAATATTGAGCAAGTGATACATTTTGCAGGCTTAAAAGCAGTTGGCGAAAGTGTTGAAAAACCACTTGAGTACTATAAAAATAATATTCAAGGAACGATCTCTCTTTTGGAAATTATGCGAGAATTTAATGTCTATGATATCGTTTTTTCTTCGAGCGCAACAGTTTATGGCGACAAAAATCCAGTTCCTTATCGAGAAGAAATGCCTTGTGAAACGGCAACGAATCCTTATGGATATACTAAAGTTGTGATTGAACATATTTTAAAAGATTTAGCGTACGCCGATGCGCGCTGGTCGTTGACGTTTTTGCGATATTTTAACCCA
>CAUROE010000026.1:0-7753 GCA_963526465.1 uncultured Saccharimonas sp. (SeqCode) | reverse complement strand
GAATATACTTAGTCTAAAAATGTTCAAAATGCTTCGGATAATCTTCTGTTATCCAATCAGTAACAGCATAAGAATCAGAGGCAAGTTTTGAGAATTTTATTTTATCGGTTTGAACTAAAGAAGAAATTATCTGGAATTATTAAATTAGAATTGATATTCTTAAATAATTCGTTAAAAATTCTAAATATTAAGATATTCGCAACTTTAAATTTGTCTCCTTACAAAATTAATGATATCACCAGTCGAAAGTAATTTAATTCGGGAATAGACAAACCTAATTTTGTGTTTTTTATCACCTTTTTCTACACAATACAAATATTCTTCTTTAATTTTTAATCTATAAGTTTTCATCTGTTTTTTCTCCTTTTGTAAAGTTCTTTTATAGCAAACTAATTAAACTTTATCATAAGAATCTCAAAAAATCAATTAATAAATAATTTTTGCTAAATTCGCTCAAAAATGTTATAATGAAATAGTAAAATTAACGCTGAATGTGTGGTAGAAATTATTTTCGAAAGCTTTTCGAAGAAGATTCCTGCAACTCATTTGGCAGAAGGAGAAAATATGATTATAAACCCAACAGGGAAAAGTGTAATTTCGGTTAGCACTGATTTTTTGGGGCGAAAATTAACGCTAGAAGTTGGCAAAGTTGGCTTTCGTTCAACTGCAAGCGTGATCGCGAAATATGGCGAAACTGTGGTTTTAGGGACAGTTCAGCTGGGTTCAAAACCAGTAGCTTTAGATTATTTTCCACTATCAATTGATTATGAAGAAAAATGGTATGCCAGCGGACGGATTTCTGGCTCACGATTCATCAAGCGAGAAGGACGACCTTCAGACGATGCAATTTTGATTGGGCGCTTGATTGACCGACCAATTCGACCACTCTTTCCAAAAGGTTATCGCGAAGAAGTTCAAGTTGTCGCAACCGTGCTTTCAGCCGACCCAGAATTTCGCCCAGATATGATTGCGATGATTGCAGCCTCAAGTGCGCTTCATCTAGCTGGCGTGCCGTTTGATGGACCAGTTGCCGGACTTCGAATCGGTGAAGTGAACGGCGAGTTTAAAGCCTTTCTAAATCCTGAGGAGCGCGAAAATTCCTCACTCGATTTGGTTGTAGCCGGAATTGAAAGCGGAATTACCATGGTTGAAGCAGGCGCAAATGAAGTTCCTGAAGAAGAAATTATCGCAGGGCTTGCTTGGGCTTTTGAGAATTTTCAACCAGCAATCAAACTACAAAACGAACTTCGCGCCAAATATATAGAGGCGGGTTATTTTGAAGAACGAAAATTTGAGCTTATTTTGCCAGATGAAGAAATTTCGAAAGAAGTTGAAGCTTGGACAGAAGGAAAATTCGGTTCCGAAATTCGTGAAGCTTATCCAAAATATAACCAAAATATTGCTGAAATTCGTGAGAAATTCCACTTAGAAATGCTCGAAAAATTCGGCGAAGAAGCTTATGAAGAAATTCGAAAAGATTACGATGAAGCTTTCACTTTGGCAGTCCACAAAGCCGTTCGAAAGGGAATTGTGGAAGATGGCGAGCGACCAGATGGGCGAGCTCTAGATGAAATCCGCCCGCTTTCAAGCGAAATCGACTTTTTGCCACGCGCACACGGTTCGAGTTTATTTACTCGTGGTGTAACTCAAGCAATGAATATCGTAACGCTCGCACCACTTTCATACTCACAACTGGTTGACACAATGGAATTTAATGAAATTGAACGCCGTTATATGCATCATTACAACGCGCCTGGATACACTGTTGGTGAACCTCGCCGATTAGGTAGCCCTGGTCGCCGTGAAATTGGTCATGGATATTTAGCTCAGCGCGCTTTGGAAGCGGTTTTGCCAAGTGAAGAAGATTTCCCTTATGCAATTCGTAGCGTAACTGAAATTATGAGCCAGAACGGTTCAACATCAATGGCCGCAACCTGCTCAAGTTGTATGGCGCTAATGAGTGCTGGTGTGCCAATAAAAAATGCTGTTTCTGGAATTGCCATGGGCTTAATGATGGACGGCGAAACACCTTATATTTTAAGTGATATTGCCGATGCAGAAGATTTTGCTGGTGATATGGATTTCAAGTGTACAGGCTCAAAAAATGGAATTACCGCGCTGCAAATGGATATGAAAGTTCATGGTCTACCAGTTTCAGTTCTTGAAAAAGCAATTCTAACTTCTCGCAAAGGCCGTGAACATATTCTGCGCCATATGCTGAGCGTAATTTCTGAGCCAAAAGCCGAACTTTCACCTTACGCACCACGAATTGAAAAACTTAAAATCAACCCTGATAAAATTGGTGCAATTATTGGTAAGGGTGGTGAAACAATCAATAAGATCACTTCTGAAACTGGCGCCGAAGTCGACATTAAAGAAGATGGCTTAATTACAATTGCCGGCCCAAATGCCGAACAAATCGAAAAAGCCCTCAACTGGATTAAGTCTTTAGTGGAAGAACCAGAAATTGGTAAAATCTACCGCGGAAAAGTGGTTTCAATTAAAGATTTTGGTGCTTTCGTAAATATCCTACCCGGAATTGACGGAATGTTGCACATCTCGCAAATATCTGAAAAACGAACCGAAAAAGTGACCGATGTTTTAAAACAAAATCAAGAAATTTGGGTTAAACTAGATAAAATTGACGAAAAGGGAAGATTAAACCTCACGATGAAAGGTATTAAACAATAATTCTGCCCACTAGACCACTCATAAAATATGAGTGGTCTTTAATTTTTAAGAATAACTCTATATTGACTTATCTCTATAATTATGTTATAATTATAGAGTAGTAGAAAATAACTAGTATTATAAAATCTTTTCATTATAATACATATATCTACTACTAGAAAAGAGTACATTATGACAAAAGCAAGAAATGAAATAATTCTAAATCTTTTACAAAAAAAGGCCGAAAAAGAGTTTGAAAAAGCTCTTGAGGCTGAAAAAGTGGATGGAGATGGTGGTTTAATTTTTAGTATAATCGTAGGTAATATCCCTCAAGAAATAAAGCTAAAATTTAAATTTATTCACCCTTACAATAGTGTCGATGTCTTTCTAACTATAGATAGAGCATATTACAAAAGCTATCTATCTACACCTGTAGACGGCTGGGTGCCTCTATCTGAATATGTAGGAGTTAAAGTTAAACCTCTATATATTCCAGACTCTCTGATAAAATATATCGAGAGAGAACTTGAAGGAGATATCATCAGCGGTCTCAAAGAAGAGATTGCTAGTTGTAAAAAACTTAAAGAGCAGTGCAGGAAAACTACTGAGGCGCTAGCCAGAAGACCTCAGTATGAATTTATACACTTTTAACCTCACACATAGTGGGGTTTTTATTTTTTAATAAATAATCAAATATAAAAATGGCTCATTCGAACCATTTTTTAGCTTACCTATAAAGTGTGTGAGCTCATATATTTCAGAGTGCTGAGTTTCCAGACAGCCTTATGATGAGCTTTTTATTTGGCGGAGGATGGGAGATTCGAACTCCCGCTCCAGGTTTCCCCAGACTAACGATTTAGCAAACCGTCCCCTTCAGCCACTTGGGTAATCCTCCAATATTTCTATTTTATCAAATTTTGCCAAAAAACACAAGAGCATTGACAAAAATCACTTTTTTTGCTATAATATAGCCATTATGAAGAATTTTAAACAAGTTTCGAAAATCTCAATCAGCGGTTTTGTAGCTTCTACATTTCCTGCAACCTTCTCGGCATTAAATACTTTTGCAACCGGTGGAATATTTAGCGGTGGCGTGCAAGGTGGAGCTGATAAAGGCCGTGGAGAAGGTGTTCCAACTCAACTTTTTGGTGAAGGTAACACTGGAATTTTCACCCAGATGGTGAATATGATGCTTTTTGCAGTTGGAATTTTAAGCGTTATAATGTTAATCTATGGCGGTTTACGCTATATACTATCAAACGGTGATTCGAAAAAGGTTGATGCTGCAAAAAATACAATTCTTTATGCGATCATTGGCTTAATTATCGCAATGCTTTCTTATGCAATTATCAACTTCATTATTAGCTTATTCTTAGGAGGAGCCGGAACTGGTTTTGGCGGTAGCTCAAACGGAGCAAATGGTATTCCTCCAACAAATGTTTAGATTTTCGAAAAAATAAAAGACAGTTAAAGTAGCTGTCTTTTTTAAATTTTTGAAATAGTTCTCGCCTAAAAAATATATGTAGCAGCTTCCTAATTAATTTTGCTGATGTTTTTGAGGAAGAGCTCCAACTGTTCAGAAAAATAGCACCATTTACTTTTTATGACAATTCTTTTGATGAGTTTTCGGGCGAAACTGTTTTAGACCACTACTTAATCTCACATGCTGATTTTTTAGATTTGTTCACTAAATATGGTGTTAAAGGCAACGAAGTTTCACGCCTGATTGAATATGGTTTAATTTCTGGTGGTGGTAGACATGAGATAATTGTAGAAAAAGGTGAGCTATCTGGCTTCCAAAATGACAACTTAGTCCTAACTTTCACCACTGAATCTGACGAAAGAATAACTTTCGAATACAGTGCCTTCCACTTAACAGATACTGCCAAAGCCCTGATTGAGATTCTAGGGATTGAGACAGATGATGAGTTTTTTAGGGAATTGGGGGAAACGTTCAAAGAAAAAACGAAGGACTCCCTTGTGTTATTAGCTGTCACAGGAATTGATGAAATACACCTGTTCAAACCTTAATAAATAGTAGGTAAAAAATTTCATGCTATTATCTGTGGCATTATGATATAATTATAATTGAAGATGGATTCATTTTGGAGGTAAATATTATGGTGATAAAATTGCCAAATTCAAAACAAGACAACCTGAAGTCTTTTGCTGAAGAATTTGTTTTTAGTGATTCTTTGGTAAAATTAGTTAAGTTATTTGGCGGGGAGTACCCAAGCCAAAATCTGAATGAGTGCCTGAGTTATTTGCTAAAATTCAGTGACAAATGGGACTATCGAAGCAGACACCAGACGGAGAATAAAGAAAATGCGCGTTGGCTTATTTCCGAAGAGAACTTCACTTCAGAACAGAACAAGGCTATTGACCAAGCTTCGTTTGATTTGAATCTAAGGGAAAATAGTATTCCATCACGAAACCGGTATGATTATATCTGGGTTTTAGGCGGAGCGAAACTGTCCTGCTTGCTACGAACTAGGCTAGCTAAAGAGGTATACGACAAATTACAGCAAGAACCAAGTAAAATAGCAATGCTGGCTTCTTTTCGGCCACTAAATGATAGTGAGAGGCAGGCTACAGATACTTATGCTAGGTGCGCCGAGACGGAATTTGACCTTTTTCTAGAGGCTCATAAACTCTTCTTTAATTCAAAAATTATTCAAACAGAAGAATCGAGTCTTGACGAAAGAAATCCAAATAAAAAGTGGAAAATCATAAATTTTGAAAATAATACTTCAATTTTTTCATCACCTTCAAGAGAGCCCGAAGCTAGACGTGCCAATTCGCTCGATACGTATCTATTTTTCATGGAGCGGCACTCTGTAAAACCAGGTTCTAAAATCTTATTAGTAACAAGCGAAATATATGTGCCCTATCAACATCTGGAGGCCTTACGTTCAGTTGCCATTCCATTTAATGTCGAAATTGAAACGATTGGCTTTCCTGCTGAATGGGGAGGAGAGCTCCAAGGAATGTCAAATAAAGAACACTACCTCCAAGAGCTTCGCTCTACAATCCAGTCTTTAAGCAGATTATGGAATACTGAGGTGAACGATAGTTGCAGTTAGAGAAATGTTCAAATATCATCGCTATTATAGCCAATATAGTAGTCATAATCTCAATTAGACAGTTAAAATAGTCCTCTAAAAGTTTGAAGTTTCAAGCCATAGTTCATGCTATGGAGATAATGAAGGAAGTTAGTTCTGTATCTAGGGTAATATATAAAAATAAGAACCTCATAGTCTATACTCATGACGATTTCCCGAAGAACCCTCCTAAAAAACACAGAGACTCAAAATCCTCACAAGAAAATTTGAGGAGAATTAGAGAGAAACAATATAATAACTATCTATCTAGCGAGGAGTATGATAGCGCCAAGAAATGCATATCACTACTCAATGATGTCGGAGTTTTGATTGACAATGGGATTATTGATTACGAAGACGTGCTCTCTACGTATCATACAGTGATAATAAGACTAGTCTCAGTGTTAGAGCCTGTTAGAAGAGATATTGAATTTAATAACGAAAATTCTATAGGCGGTAACTATGGACACAGAATTTTAAGATTATATCATCAATCTATAAATTATAATAAAATGTATTCTAAGCATAGAGATGTTCCTATCTATATCATTGCTGGTGGCAACAGGACTTGTATCGTCCCTGAAGAAAAAGGAGGGAGACTCCGTAAAATATTCATTAGTTTATTTTATAGGATGCGTTTTTTGAAAATTAAATTCTGGTATTAGCTTTCGGCTACAAGTTCCACCAAATCAAACTAAAAGACAGTCCAAAGTATGACTGTCTTTTAGTTTGATTTATAAGGCGCATGAACTCAGATTATTTAGACTGCTGGGTGTCATACGTCCATCTAAGCAACTTTTTTATTTTGTCTATTCTTATAAATATTGACGTAAACTAATGATCGGGTCTTTTCGGGCTGCACGGAAGGCAGGGTAAAGGCCAAAAATTACACCAACCAACACCGAAATTCCACAAACCAAAACAGCAATTTGCCAAGAAATAACTGGACTAAACGGTAGAAATACACTCACTCCAAAAGAAAATGCATAGCCAATGAGATAACCAAAAAATCCGCCGCTTAATGAAATTATCATCGATTCTGTTAAAAATTGAAACAAAATATGCCGATTATTCGCACCAAGTGCCTTTCGAATACCAATTTCTCTCGTTCGCTCACTTACATTCACGAGCATAATATTCATAATGCCAATTCCACCAACAACTAGCGAAATGCTTGCCACAATTGCCAAAATAAATGTTGAAAGCTCAATAAATTTATCTGATGGATGCGAAATATTTTTACCAGTCAAAACTTCGAAATCCTTTTCGCCATTGTGGTTTTTTAGCATTCCTTTTTCAATTTCTTGCTGAACTTGATTCAAATTATTAATACTTTTCACACGAATATTCACTTGCTGAATCTGTAGATTTTCACCAATAATTCGTTTTGCAGTCACATATGGAATAATTGCCGTATTGTTAAAATCAACATTACTAAAGTTAATTGATGAACTTTGATGAGCTAAAACGCCAATCACAATGAATTTTTCGCCTTTCATTGTAATTTCTTTTCCTAAAGCCTGAGTTGTTCCAAATAAATCAATGGCCATTTGATTGCCAATCACAACAGTGTTTGCATTAGCACTTTCTGCAATAAATTGACCTTCACGAACTTTCAAACCTACAGTTTGATCAAGGTTTGGGCTGGTTGCCAGCAAGTTTGCATATTTTTCATCTCCATCGCCCTTAACTTTTGCTGAAAAATTCGCAAGCGGTGCCACAGCTAAAACATCTTTTACTTTCGAAATTAAGCCTAAGTCTTCATTTTTGATTGAACTCTGTGTAAAATTTCGAGAAGTTGCCAAATTTGTAATAACATTTTTATTATTTGCAGTTAATTCTTTTGGCCGAACCACCGCCAAAGATTCACCCTCAGCTATAATTTGATTCGAAATCATTGAGCTAACCCCGCCCGACAGTGACAAAATGATCACAACACTAGAAATTCCAATCAGTACACCTAGCATGGTAAGAAAAGTTCG
>CAUROE010000025.1:0-7912 GCA_963526465.1 uncultured Saccharimonas sp. (SeqCode) | reverse complement strand
TTATAGAAGACTCACTTTCCTGTTTACGATGAAGGCAAGCTAGTATTTCACTCGACTTGCGATGTAACATCTCACGTAAAAGTTCTTGCTGTTCGTTTATGTGTTTATTCATATTTCCATCCCCACAAAAATTTTAAAATAGCAATAACTTAATTATATCATATTTTATTTAAAAAGCAAAATCTCCGCAAAATTGCAGAGATTTTTTAAGTGTTCGAAAGTTTTTAGCCTCGTTTTAGAGAACGCTTGAATTTTGCCATAATTCCAGATTTGCCGAGTCGTGGATTTTTCTCAGTTTTATAACGGCGAATTTGCCCGTCAAGCTTAGCTTCAACAATATCAATTGCCGCTAAAACATTTGAGCTTTGGTCTTTTGCAACAAGAGTTTTATCTGGTACGTTAATAACCGCCTCAACTTCATATTTGTTGTCGTGAGTACCATTAATTTGCGAAATTACTACGCGAGCTGAAGCTGATTTTTTAGCGTGTCGTGGCAAGTATTTATCTAATTTACCAATGTGTTTTTCTGCGTATTTTTTGGTTGTTTCGTCAATTTCGTATTTATTTCCTGTAATTTCAATCTGTGAGATCATATATAATCCTTTTTTGTTAGTTTATAGCTCTATATTAGCATAAACATTTTATTTTGTCAAGAAAAAAGCCCGCCTTTATTGCGAGCTATTCTTATTTGAGCGCCCTAATCTTACCTGGCCGAAAGCCAGACCAAGCGTCCGTATCTGTTTCAACAACTGGTGCAGCCATAAAGCCAAGATCCTTCGTGACATGCTCTAGAAATTGTGGACTTTCATCGAGATTAATTTCCTGATATGCAATTCCCAATGAATCAAGAAGGCGTTTGGTCATCATACATTGTATGCAGTCATATTTAGAGTAAAGAACTACTTTTTGAGCCATTTTAGTCACCTCTTTCTATTTTGGCTATATTTACATTATAACATAAGTAAATTAAAAAAGCACTATATATAGTGTTGTAAAATTTACAAACTACTATATTTAGTGCTTATTTTATTTTTTAGATTCGTTCGTGATTATTCATATATGGTTGAAGGACTTTTGGTAAAACGAGATCTTCCCCATCTTGGAAATTCTCAATTGCCGCCACCAAACAGCGCGCAAGCGAAACAGCTGTACCATTCAAAGTGTGAACAACTTGCAATTCACCATTTTCGCGACGCACGCGAATATTCAAATTTCGCGCTTGATAGTCGGTGCAGTTTGAGCAGCTCGTAATTTCACGATAACTGCCATCAACCGGGCTCCAATACTCAATGTCATACTTCTTCGAAGCTGGCGCACCCAAATCACCACTGGCAATATTGATCACACGGTAAGGAATACCAAGTTCTTGATAAATTTCTTCTTCAACTGCCAGAATTTTTTCGTGAATTTCAGCACTCTGCTCTGGCAAAGTATAAGCATACATTTCAAGCTTATTGAATTGATGAACACGGAAAAGCCCGCGCGTGTGCTTACCGTAAGTTCCCGCCTCTTTTCGATAACAAGGAGAATAGCCAGCGTAAAAAATTGGCAAATCTTTTTCGTTCAAAATTTCACCAGCGTGAAAACCAGTTAATGACATTTCAGCAGTTGCAATCAAACTTAAATCTTCACCCTCAATAAAATATTCATCACTTTGTTCGCTTGAACGAGGCGCGAATCCAGTTCCCGTAGCAACTTCACTATTAACCATATGCGGAACAGTCATAAAATTAAAGCCTTTCGAAATCAATTTATTCAAAGCAAATTGATAAATAGCATTTTCAAGAAGCGCCAAATCGCCTTTCAAGAAATAGAATTTAGTTCCAGCAACCTTCGAGCCACGTTCAAAATCAACCCAACCTTTTTTGTTTGCAAAATCTAAGTGGTCTTCGGCGCCTTTACGGCTTTCGAAAAGTTCTTCGCCCCAAGTTTTTACCAAATCATCTTCGCCTTCTTCGCCAATTGGCACATCGGCTTGAAGAATATTTGGAATACCATTTAAAGCATTCGAAAGTTTTTCATCAAGTTCGCGATAAGTTTTTTCAAGCTCGGCAAGCTCTTCTTTGATTTTCTTGCCTTCTGTGATTTGTTCAGCACTTGGCTTTCCGCCAGAGTTTTTCATTGAGGCTGCAATTTGGTTACGGCGAGTTCGAAGCTCATCAATTTGAGCCGTAAGAGCTTTTCTTTCGTCATCAAGCGCAATAACAGCCTGAATATCGGCGTTTTTATAACCTTTATTCAACGCATCTTTTTGCACACGCTCGGCATTTTCACGAATAAATCTAATATCTAGCATAGAACAATTATACTACAGTTTTAGCAAAAAAATAACCCCTTTTTAACTTGACTTTATTAATATAAAATTATATAATATGTAAGTATTAGTTCTTTAAAAAACTTTACAGAAAAAAATCCAGGAGGAATTTTTTATGGAAAAAGATAAATTTGCTGAACCTTTAGCTCGAGAAACCAAGTTAAAAAAGCTCGAAGAAGACTATACCATAATCTTATATAAGATTATTAGGCATATTATAGAAGAACTCGGCCAATCGGCTAAACGGCAAACAATTCCATTTGACTATTTTGATCATTGGAGGAAGTATTCCACAAAAATTAGCATCCCAAAAGCTATAGCGCTTGAGATGGGCTATGGAAATGATAAATTTATTGAAGTTCGCGGAACCGTCAATAGGAAGTTTCATATTTATGAAGACTATGAAGCCGAAAAAGACGGCACAAAGCAAATTTTCTTCTTGATAGAGCCAGAATTGATTTTGGAACCTGATAAGCCAAGTCAAAACGGGAAAGTTAACCTCTATCATGAAGCAATATCGGAAGAAATCAAGAAGTTTTTAACAAATCTTTCGAAAGATGCTTATGAAAGCCTACATGAGCAACTTTGTATTGACGGAGTAATTGAAGTCCCCATTACTTTGCCAGAAGGTATTCATCCGCCGACGCTGTATAAATACTTTAAGCGGTATAAGGATAAGGCATTATTTAGAAATGTCGCTGGGTTCAGGCGGCCTCATGCTGATAGCGAGGCTCGCAAACAGGGGTATAACCTGTATGTAAAAGTAACCGGACTGGATTTTTAACCTTGAAGCTCCAATTTAAATTTGGGGCTTTTTAATTGACTTTTATTTTTAAAAGTGTTATAATTTATATCATAAAACACTTTTCCCATCTGGGACGAACCTTAAGGAGGAACCGCCTATGACTACAACAGTCTCAAAAAATGCCGAATTGATCGAAAATGCTCGCGCTATTTCTGCTCAAGATTATCACGATGAACTTTCAAAGGGAATTCGTGAAGCCTTCGCTGGGCTAAATTTCCAGGAAGCTAAAAATGCAGTAAACTCTTGTTTCGCAGGAAAATACTATATTATTGAAATTCCTGTTAGCGATATTTTTGAAGAAGAATATCTTTACGATATCAATAATACTCTACGAATGAGCCCACTTTTCCAAGCTGTTCGCCGAGTTTTACTCTTCAAAAATGGAGAAAATAAATTTGCACGCATTTGGTTGCGTGGTGACATTCGCAAATTTTTGCCAAAAAACCACGAACTTTATCATGACGGAAAAAACAGTTAAGCTTGCGGTCAACACGCCTCGCCAAAATGGCGGGGTTTTTCTATTGACTTTTTTATTTTTTTATGTTATTATAGTTATGTTTTAAAGCAAAAAAAACAAAAAAGGAATCAAATGAAACAAAAAAAGATTAAAAAAGTAATTGAATACTTTGACCCAATTTTTAAAAAGAGTTTCAAATTAAAAATTGAAAAAAATAACAAAGAAATAAAAATTGAACTACCCAACGAAAAAAACTTCTTTCGTGGCGTGAGCTTTAGTGAAAATGTTAGTCTAAAAAAGCTTGCAAATGGAAATTGGATCAAAACTTTGCATGCAAAATTTGGTGAAGGCGCAGAAGAAATGTTCGGTGTAAATGAAATTAATGAAGAAAGCGAGTTAGAATCTCACGACGTACGAATCATCGCCTTTATCGAAAAGAGTTTAGCTTAATATAATCATGGCGACAACAATAAAAGACCTCTTAAATTTTAGTGAAAGAGGTCTTTTATCTTATCTATTCTATTTAATAGTTTTTTTAATAGCAATTATAGAAATCACAGAAAGTGCAGCACCACCGATGAAAAGTAAATTCTTAACAAAATTATTTTCGAAACCTGTGTTCGGTGCACTAATATTTTCTTTTGGCTTCTTCTCTTCTTTTACTGGGTTCAAAGGTTTTTCAGGCGCAGGAACGCTTTTCTTTTTATAAACGAATGTTACAATCTTTACACCTTCTTCAACTTTTCCAGTTTTAGGTGATGAGTTTTTAAGCAGTTCCGCTTTTTCGAATCCTTTGAATTGCTTTTCTTCGGCAGCATAGTCTGTACCCACTTGAACTTTATTCGATAACAAAACTTCAGGAGCAAGGCTCGCACCATTCTCATCTTGATAGCGCACAATCACAGATCCACGTTTTTTAATATCTGCGTAAGGTTTCATTTTTGCGCCACTTATAATACTTGTAGCCATATTATCTAGAGAGAAATATTTGTCATTATCTCGGTATATTTCTGTAGTTGCAGAAATTGGATTTAATTTATTCTCGTTATAGTTAATTGTTTTTTCGCTAGTGTCCAAAATTGTTAATCTTGGCAAGAACTGATAAGAAGCCTTATCATCAGCAATCTCTAAAATCTGATACACAAGTTCATGGCTTGAATTTTTTATAACTTTATACTTTAAGTTTACACCAGTTCTAAGTAGAACACCTTTTGAAGTAACATTATCACCAAAGTTAGAATATAATTCTTGAGTATTTGCAGAACCAACCGCTCCTTCTTTCGGATTCAATTTAGTATCAAATGCAACACCAGAAGACTGCGGTAGCTTCATCTTGAAAATATCACCTGGTTTAATATGTTTAGGATTGTTTTTATCTGATTGAACCAATCCAAAATCAAAGATAGTGCCATTTAAATTTTCACCATCTTGGCTAGAGGCGCGAAAAACATTAAATCTAAAATCGACTACTGGCGTTATTTTGCCAACCCCATTAATAGTGCCAGTTTTACGTGCAATTTCTTTATCATTCACTTTTACAGAATGTTCAATATTATATTTATGATTAACCCAAGCAGAATTATTTTCTGAGACAATCTCTATCGGAAGTTGCATATCAGAGAACTTTTTAGCTTGATCATTAAAAATTAGCCTATATTCTGAGTTTCTGGCTGAGCTTTTCTCTGGGATAATATCATTTGCTTTAGGGTTTCCTCTAATAGCTCTTTTATTAAATAGTTCAACGACAGTATTTTCAGTTTTGATAAGTTTCATCTTTCCGATAATAATATCTTTATAGCGAATCTCCTTATCTGCTAGCCCAGATTCAACGATATTTTCAAATCTAAAATCAACATAATCACCAGCATTAATGTTCTGCCCGTTTTTAATATTAATATTAACCTTAATATTAGTCCAATTGGCTGAGCCTCCTGATCGAAGTTCTTTAATCTCACCCGTTGCATCAACATCAATTCTCTTTGCCGTATCGGCAAACACAGGTTGAGCTAAAAATAAAGCACAAACAGCACCCATAAAAGCATAAACTGCTATTTTATTCTTAAACATTTCTCTCCCTTTATTTTTTATTACTTATGCTTAAAATTATAACTGGTTATGTATAAAAAGTCAAGACTTTAAAAATCATAAAAATAAAACTCCACTGTTATTAGTGGAGATTTATTACAAGTGCACTATTTATTATTCGTTAACACCAAGTTCGATGCGTGAGAACTGTCGAATAACGATATTTTCACCAAGTTTTGCAACAGTTTCTTTCAAGAATTGTTCAACTGTTTTGCTGTCATCCATAATGTAAGTTTGTGAAAGAAGAACTTTTTCAGCAAAGTATTTTTTCACTTGACCATCAACAATTTTGGCGGCAATTTCAGCTGGCTTTCCTTCTTTCGAAACTCGCTCTTCAGCTTCAGCTTTAACACGAGCAATTTCTTCAGCTGGAATGTCAGCCTCAGTAGCATAAACTGGCGCCATAGCAGCAATTTGCATTGCAATTTGGTGGGCAAAATTCTTGAAATCTTCTGTTCGAGCAACAAAGTCGGTTTCGCAGTTAACTTCAACAATTACACCGATTCGACCACCGTGAACATAAGCTTCAACCAAACCTTCACGAGCTTCGCGGTCACCTTTTTTCTCAGCCTTTGTTAGACCTTTTTTGCGAAGAGCTTCAAGGGCTTTGTCAAAATCACCTTCAGCTTCAATAAGAGCCTTTTTGGCGTCGGTTAAACCAAGACCTGTCAATTCTTTAAGTTTTTTAATTTCTTCAACAGAAACAGCCATTTTTATCCTTTCGAATTTAAGAATTATTTATCAGTTTTAGCTTCTTTGATAGCTTCAATTGCATAATCCAAAAGCAATTTAACACCTTTAATAGCGTCATCATTTGCTGGAATTACATATTCAATTCCGTCTGGGTTCACATTTGTATCAACAATTGCAACCACTGGAATATTCAAAGTTTTAGCTTCACGGATTGCGTTTGCGTCAGCAATTGCATCAGTTACAAACAAAATTCCTGGGCGACCCATCAAATCTTTGATTCCACCATATTTTGTATTCAAAGCTTCAATTTCTTCAGCATATCGTTGAACTTCAAGTTTCGAATAGCGTTTTGCAAGTTCGCCGCTATCCATTCGTTTTTCAAGAGTTTTCAATTTCTTGATTTGTTGGTTTACAGTTGCTGAGTTTGTAAGCATTCCACCCACCCATCGTTCAACAACATATGGTTGTTTTACGCTTTCAGCAGCTTCGCGAACAGCTTCTTTAACTTGTTTTTTAGTTCCAACAAAAAGAACTTTTCGGCCAGATTCAACCGCTTTAGTAATAGCTGGAAGAGCTTTTTCAAGACCTTCAACAGTTTTAGTTAGATCAATAATGTGGCTATCTTGACGCTTACTGTGAATATATGGCGCCATTTTTGGGTGCCAGCGTGAAGTTTTGTGACCAAAATGAACGCCAGCTTCAAGCAATTGCTTGATATCAACTTTTACAGACATTTTAACTCCTTTGTCTTCATTTTTGGGGATAATTTCGAAAAAACTCTCGAAAGGAATTCTCCCAAAAATTGTTTCATTAATTTATATTACCTTTCGATTATATCATATTTAAAACAAAAAGAAAAGAGGCTTCAACCTCTTTTCTGCCATCCCTAGCTATTAAAGTTAGAACTTCTTTCGAATAACAGCTGCACTAGTGATTAAAGTTAAAATAATATAATTTAGCGCAAGTAATGCATTAGAATTCTGTTTTTCTACACCAGTATTTGGAGCATAAAGCCAAACTGGAGATATTTTTGTTTTAAATTCACCTTTATTGTCTATTTCCTGTGCTGGAATTTTATCATCTTTCGGAATTATATTCTTTTGATAAATAATATTTTCGACAATATTTTCACTATCAGCATTAACTGCTAACTCATTTACCGCTTCTTTATCGTAAGTATATCCTTCAATCTTCGGAGCATTAACCTTTTCGAAAGTATGAACTTTTTTCCAATCACTATCATCAACAGTATAAGTTTCTTCAACTAATTTACCACGATAACATGACCCGTTAGTAATTCGTTTGAAATATGCCTTCTGAACTGTAGGTTTAGCAGCAATAGATCCATCTTTATATAAATAATTAATCGTTCGTTGTACAGTTTTATTTTCTACAAAACTGCAGGGGTATATAGGTGGAGTATCCACTGTATCAAAATCCTGAATAGTGTCTCCATTAATATCTTTTACTTTAGACACCACAGAGAGCTGCCTCAACCATGGATCTAGTAGCATAGATGAAACATCAATAGTTGTAGAAAATGTTCCGTCCGCTTGAA
>CAUROE010000024.1:0-8076 GCA_963526465.1 uncultured Saccharimonas sp. (SeqCode) | reverse complement strand
AGCGGTTGGCTGTTAACCAATAGGTCGCTGGTTCGAGCCCAGCTGCCGGAGCCAAATTTGAGTTTTACGACAATTTGATAATGTAAGAAAAGGTTCTAACAGATTAAAATAGAGCCTTTTTCTTTTTATTTAATTCTATATTGCAAAAAATTTCCAATTGATATATTATAATAGAAAAATATGATTAGTCTGATAAAAACCGAAGAACTAGATAGGGTATATTATGAACTTAATATTTATGTTTGCATAGTGGTTCTTTTATTTGAATTGGCTACAAGAGTTTTTCTATGATATAATGAAAAACAAGGAGAAGATTACGAAAAACAACAAATTAGTAAACGGCGTTGGCCTATGTATATCACTGGTAATTTTTATTTCAATGGTTTTACCTATGATTATTTTTGCTGGAATTGATAATGCATTAATAGGAAGTAAATATGATTTGCCCTTAATTAAGTACACAAGCATATGGTTTGGCGATGTCTTTATTTTAACAACTTTTAATCTTGTATTTTTTAGCCTAGTATATAAGATCTCTGATTATATAAAAGATAATATTATTTCAATTATGATAGCTTCAATAGTGTCGGGATACATCAATTTTTATACGCACTTTATTCTATGGACAGGCGATTTAGTGACGGGCTTTATGGATAACATCAGTGGGTTAACTATTTCTGGTTGGATTCATTTTATTTACAGTACAGTTCAAATGTTCTTTATCTTGTTGTTTTTATTTACTCTTCCAAAAATATCTAAAAATCCTATTTATTCGAAAAGTATAAAAATATTAAATTTTCTACTCTTATTCTTTACGCTTCTTCAAATTCCAGATTTTATTATTAGGAATTTTTCTAAATTACAGAGTGAAGAGATTGTGAAACTGGTGCTGTCAGATGGCTCATCTATGTTAACAATTGTATGTATTGGAGTGTATTTTTTAATGATTTATAGAAATAGGATATTCAATCTTTTAAAAAGATAAATTGCAATAAAAAGTACAACATTTTTAAAGCTCATCTCTGAGTATTTCAAAAGCTGTTTTGTAACTCAAGCATTTTCTGGGGCAATGGTTCATAGCCAGTAAGGTCTCGCTTAGCGCTTTTTCAGTAATGGTTGCCAAATAGGTTTTCTTAGGAAAAAACTCACGAAATGAACTGTCTTTTAGTATTCATAAAGTGTGTGAACTCAGATTATTTTTAGACTGCTAAGTGCCAGACTATCTATCTCGGGGTTTTTCTTTTTCTTAAAATTTTAAGACTTTTCTAAGTAAAATATGTTAAAATTAAAATAGAAAAGAGGTAAAAATGAAATTTGATAAAATTATAATTGGATTTGGAAAAGCTGGAAAAACTTTGGCAGTTCTGGCTGCTAATAAAGGTGAAAAAGTTGCACTAATTGAAAGGTCTCCGAAAATGTATGGCGGAACCTGCATTAATATTGCTTGTATTCCAACCAAAGTTCTAGCGGTTGCGGCGAGTGAGAATCTAACTTTCGAAGAAGCGATTGCGCGAAAATTTGATGTTGTGCAGCGGCTAAATTCAAAAAATTATAATATGCTTGCAGATAACGAGTCGATTACGGTTTTTGACGGATTTGGTTCATTTTTAGATGAAAACACAATTTTAGTTGAATCGAATGGTGAAAAACTTGAGCTTTCGGCCGATAAGATTATTATTAATACTGGTGCAGAAAGTTTTATTCCTCAAATTTCAGGAATTGAAGAAGGTTTGAAGGACTCAAAGATTTTAACCAGTACAGAGCTTCTTGAAAATCAGGAGGTGATTGATAACCTAGCAATTATTGGTGGTGGATTTATCGGCCTAGAGTTTGCTTCAACTTTTGCGAAGTTGGGCACAAAAGTAACAATTTTTGAACGAGGTGACAAAATTTTTGCTGATGAAGATGATTCAATGCGAAAAGTAATTTTTGACTTTTTAGCCTCTCAAGGTGTTAATTTTGAGTTTAATTCAAATATTGAAGCTTTCGAAAATGTTGAAAATGGCATTTTAGTCCAAAATAATGGTAAGAAATCAGCTTTTAATAAAGTGTTAATTTCAACCGGGCGAAAACCGGCAACTGCAAAATTAAACCTTGAACGAGCAGGAATTAAAACACTTGAAAATGGTGGAATTTGGACTAACGAAAATCTTCAAACTTCGAATTCGAAAGTTTGGGCGGTTGGCGATGTGAGAGGAAAAGAGCAATTTACTTATGCTTCTTTAGATGATTTTCGAATTTTGCGTTCACAGTTTTATGGTGACGGAAAATATTCTCTAAAAAATCGTGTTAATTTGCCGAATTCGATTTTTTTGCAGGTTCCATTTTCGAAAGTTGGATTAACTGAAAAACAAGCTTTGGAGGAAGGTTTTGAGATTAAGGTAAAGGAAATTCCGGCGGCAGCAGTACCAAAACTCCAGCTTGAATTTAAGACAATGGGTCTTTTGCGAGCGATTGTAGATTCGAAAACTAATAAAATTTTAGGTGCAGCTCTGTTTTGTTATAATTCGCCAGAAGTTATAAATATTATAAAAACGGCGATTGACGCTGGGCTTGATTATACTATTCTACGAGACCAGATTTTCACCCACCCAACCGTAGCTGAAAGTTTGAACGATTTGTTTAATCTTTAAGTTTGATTTATTTTCGAAAATTTGATATAATTTAAGCAAAAGCATAATAATTTTTAAAGGTGGGAAATGAAACCGACGATTTTATCGATTGGAAATGCGACAAAGGATAACTTTTTAGACATTCAAAATCAAAAAATTTATAAAGATGAGCTTAATGATTTTCATTATGATCTAACTTTTGATGATTCAACTTTAAATTATCAAAAACAAGCTGGTGTTTATGGTGGAACAATTTTGAGTGAAAAAATCTTTACAGCAGCACATTTTAAGGCTTTTTCGAGTGCAAATCCAAACGGTACTTCTCATTTCGAATATGATGAAAATAACGATGATCTAATTGACCGATTTATAGTTTCGTATAAGGGTAAGAGTTTTATTTTAACTAGTAACCCTCGTAGTACAAAATGGGTTTCACCAGCTTTTCCACCAGACTTAATTTATATTGCGGATGCTAATTTTTCGCAAAATTATCTGGCAGATTTTAAAAAATATTTGCGTGAAAATCCAAAGATCGAGCTTGTTTTTAATATTGCTGATTTGGGCCCTGAGCTTGCGCATGAGTTTTTCATTCGAGCGAATTTAGTTTTTGTAGATTTTCGAAAACAAAGTTTAAGCGATTTGATTGATTATTCAAGTTATGAAAATGCGATATACTCACTAATTAGAACTGGCGTGCGAGGTGTTGTTATTTTTGATGGTTCGAAAATAATTGCTGGAAATAAAGAAAAGATTGCCAGTATTGAAACTAATTTTGAATTAAATTCATTTTACCAGAATAATATTTTTCAAGCGGCTTTTGTGGCTGAGAATTTTTCGAATTCCTCAAAATTAGAAGAAAATTTGCAAGTTGCAGTTACAATTGCTAATAAATCTGATTTTAATGATATTTTGAAGCCTTTTTATGCGCATCAAATTTTAAATCGCAAAAATTATGAGTTACCTGTTGATGTTTTGAGTAATACGCCAGATATTGAAACACGATTACATAAAACTGCTGCTAAATTAGTTATGCGACCAAAAGGAATATTTGCTGCGGATGAGTCTGGTGGGAATATTCACAAAAAATTTGAAACAATTGGGCTTGAAGATACTTTTGAAAATCGTAGGGCTTATCGCGAGATGTTTTTTAAGACACCAGATATCGAGAATTATTTAAGTGGAATTATTCTTTTTGAAGAGACAACCGAACAAAATACTTCTGAAGGTATTAATTTTGTTGAGTATTTAAAAAATCGCGGAATTTTGGTTGGTGTGAAACTTGACGGTGGTTTGCAGCCTTTAGCTGGATTTGAAGGCGAGACTATTTCGATAGGGCTTGATTCTTTGACTGAAAAACTCCAAAAATATTCAAAAGCAGGAATTGATTTTGCGAAATGGCGAGTTGCTTTTGAAATTGATGAAGAAAAAGGAACGCCGAGCGAAGCCGCGATCGCTTCGAATTTACGAGTTTTAGCGCAATATGCTAAATCCTGCCAGAATTATGGAGTTGTACCAATCGTTGAGCCGGAGGTGGTTTATTCTGGAAAATATACTATTAAACAGTGCCGAGAAGTTACTGAAAAGATTCTTAAAAAGCTCTTTGAGGAACTAAAGATGTTTAAAGTTGATCTTAAGGGGACAATCTTGAAAACAAATATGGTTCTTGCTGGCTCTGAAAATGAAATTCAATCTTCTTCAAGAGAGGTTGCACGAGAAACCGTTTCTATTTTTAAGAAAATAGTTCCAAAAGAATTGGCAGGGATCGTATTCCTTTCTGGTGGACAAACTGCTACTCAGGCAACCGATAACCTTCAAGAAATAACCAATCTCGGACCTTTTGATTGGGGATTGACTTATAGTTTTGCACGAGCTTTACAGCTTCCAGCACTTCAAGCTTGGGCTGGAAAACCAGAAAATGTTCAGCAAGCTCAGTTACTTTTCTTGGAGCGAGTTGCTGCTAATTCTCACGCCTTATATAAGAATTAATTTTAAATAATAAAAACGCTCAAAATTTTAGTTATTGAGCGTTTTGTTTTTGATGGTTATTTCTTTTTTACGTAAATAGCATAAATTGTAATTGCAATTCCGCCAACCGGGTAAAATAGTTCAGCCGAGTTCCAATTATTTGTAATAAAACTGTAAGTCAAATAAATTGCTGTTATTGAAAGCATTGTTATTGCCGCAAAAAATCCTATTTTTGAATCTTTTTCTTCGTCTTTATTTTTTATTTCATAAAAGTTATTAATTTTCGAAAAAATAGAATTTCCATAAGTTGATGCTGAGATTCCAATTCCTAATAGGGTCATAAATATAGTATTAGCTAAATTAATACCAAGATCAGAAAAATGATAAATTATTTGATGGGCTGCTATAGCTGTAAAAACTGTTGATACAAGTGCCATGGTGCTGCTGTTTTTGATATTTTTGGCTTGTCTAATTTCATTTTTTGAAAAAATTTTGTCAATTTCTATATTATAATCAAGTAGGTTTTCAGTTTCTGAATTATCGAAATTTTTAGCTAAAATTAGTAGGGGAACTGATATTGCTAAGGATAACATTAAGCCAACCCCTGCTAAAACATTAAAGCTTGCTGTTGATCCTGAAAAGTATGCTGCTACTGCAAGGCCTGCAAAAAGAATAAACATACCAAGTGCACGAATTAGTGCAATTTTTTGATATGATTTTTCATATTCTTTTTTATTAAGATTGGCTTTTTTGGTTGAAATTTCGCCGGTTAGTTCATCTAAACTAATTTCGAAGAGTTCACTTAAGGCAATAAGTTTTTCAAGCTCGGGCGAAGACTTTCCGCTCTCCCAGGCTGAAACTGATTGTCGCGAAACGCCAATTTTATCAGCAAGTTGCTCTTGTGAGATATTTTTCTCGGCTCGTAATTTTTGTAAATTCTGGCTAAACATTTTTTGTCCTTTCATATTAATTATTATACATCAATTATATAAAAAATGATCATTTGCAACTACCAAGTTTTCTTGGAAATTGCTAATTTTGTTGCCAATATTTTTAACGAAACAGATTGAATTTATGTTAAATTTGCTTGATTTAGCTAATAATAATCTAATATGCAATGGATTTATTAAATTTATTTTTTGAAAAAATATTTAAAGCCACCAAAATTAGGTGGCCTAAGTTGTGTGGGTGTTATTCTTTTTTATTTGTTCACAGGGTCTAAAAACTATATATTGCCCTGTTGATAATTGGATACGGCAAGTTTCTTCTTCCATTTTGTTAGTTTCGGTTTGTTCCATATTGTACGCCTCTTTCTAAAGTTCAAGGCTATTCAAGATAGATTTTATCTTGTGAGTATAATCTATATTCTGAGTATAGCATATTATTAAATATAATAAAATAGTTTTTATAAAAAACATAAAATGATATAATAATAAAAGATGAACAAACAACTTTCGAAAAAGCTAAAAGAACTGCCAAATTCTGCGGGCGTTTATTTTCATAAAAATTCGAAAGATGAGATTATTTATGTTGGAAAAGCGGCAAATTTAAAAAATCGTGTGCGGCAATATTTTCAAAATTCACGTAGGAGAGATTCGAAAACTGAGGCTTTGGTCACAGAAATTGTAATGACTGACTGGATTGAGGTTGAGACTGAAATTGATGCGCTATTTTTGGAAAGCGAGATGATTAAGCGCTATAAGCCGCAATACAACATACTTTTGCGGGATGATAAATCACCAACTTATGTGCGAATCGGTTTTCGCGACAAAATTCCACATGTTAGCTTTACTAAAAATCCGCTTGATGATTTGGCAGAATATTTTGGCCCATTTTATAATTCTAATGCAGTAAAAAAATCGGTGCGGCTACTTCGAAAAGTCTTTCCGTATTATTTGAGCGAAAAAATGCCAGCTAAAAATAGTTTAGATTTTCAGATTGGCTTAACTCCTGGGCTAGAAAATTTTGAACCAAATTCGCCTGAATATCAGCAAAAAATGACAGAATATAAACGTAATTTACGCCAGCTCTCGCGATATTTAAAAGGTGAGCGAAAAATGCTTCAGCTTGAAATTGAGAAAGAAATGCTTGATTTTGCGAATGAACAGAATTTTGAAATGGCCGCCAAAAAACGCAACCAACTGCGAGATTTGAGTGAGCTTGGTAAGCAAGTTATTTTTTCGAATGAGGAATTTTTGGATATTTCAAAAGATCACGCATTAGCAAAATTAGCGGAAATTCTCTCGCTTGAAATTCCGCCGCGGCGAATTGAAGCTTACGATATTTCGCACACGGGTGGAGAAAACAATGTGGCATCGATGGTGGTTTTTACAAATGGGCTGAGTGACAAGCGAGAGTATCGAAAATTTAAAATGGTAACTGGCGGAAATGATGATTTTCTTCATATGAAAGAAGTTTTAATACGGAGATTTTCGAAGCGAAATGAAAAATGGGGGCGGCCTGATTTGGTTTTGATTGATGGTGGAAAAGGTCAATTGAGTGCAGTGCGAGAAGTTTTGCCGAGCGATATTTTAGCCATTGGAATTGCCAAGCGTGATGAAGAGATTATTTTTGATACGAAAAACCCAAATCTCAAAACTAGTTGGTTAGATAAAAACTTCGAAAAAAATGATAGAGATTTTTCGGTTCGGCGAGAGGGTGATTTTTTGATACTAAATTTGCACCTTTTGCAAAGCCATTCACGCGGCCACGCTCGTAACTTGCTGGGTGAGAGTAACTCGGAATTTAGTGATTTGACTAAGCTTTTTCAGCGGATTCGTGATGAAGCTCACCGATTTGCGATTAATTATCATTCTAATTTGCGAGTTAAAGAGCAAACGCAGAATACACTGGAAAAAATTGATGGTGTAGGAACAAAAACGCGGACAAAATTATTGCGAGAATTTGGTTCGTTGAAAAAAATTCGCGAAGCTCCCGTGCAAGAGCTTTCGAAAATTGTTGGCGAAAAATTAGCTCAAAAAATTAAGCAAAATTTGTAATTTTCTTGAAATTTTGGTAAAATATACATAAGTATTATGGTGGGTAAAGGCAGAATTAAAAAGCGTCTTAAACAGATACAATCGCTTAAAAATTGGCAATTGTTTATTTTACTTATACTTGTGATTTTTGTAGATTTAACAGCTCTACGTTTGAATAATGTGGGAATGATTCGTAGAAGAGAGGCTGTTGAAACGGCTGATAAATCTGGCGATGTTGAAGCTACTAGAAAAGCAACAATTGAATTAGCCAATTACGTTTATGCTCATATGAATAGTGGCGGAATTTTTTATAGTGATGAAACTCACTGGTTCAAAATGAACCGAGAAGTGAAAATTGTGTGGGCGAATATTTATGAAAGTGATACGAGAAAAGCCGAGCAGGTTGCTCGTGAAACTGAAAGTAATAATCCGAATGGAAATATTTTTAAAAAGGCGGAAGAAGCTTGCCGGCCAAGGTTTCGAGGTGGATATTCTTTAGCGTATCAGCAGTGTATTTTAGA
>CAUROE010000023.1:0-8590 GCA_963526465.1 uncultured Saccharimonas sp. (SeqCode) | reverse complement strand
TTGTATTTTTCGTGACGTATCCTGTAATTAAAATGCATTCTCGCGGTCTCGCGAAACTTTTAAAAGAAGACCCAGGTAATATTCAGCGTGAGCTCGCTAAGCTTGAAAAAGTTGGTTTTTTGCATAGAGAAAAGAAAAAGAACACATATACTTATTTTGCAAATACGAATTTTTTATTTTTTTCTGAGCTTCAATCAATTGTAGTAAAAGTTCGTGAGCAAAATAGTGTTTCGCGCTCTAGAAATTATATTGAAAAATCTGTAAAAAGGTAGGTTTTTTAAAAAAGTGGTTGAGCGAATTTTTGAACAAATTTTAGAGAATCGTGGAATTTCGAAAGAGAATCGTGAGGCTTTTCTGAACCCAGATTATGATAATCAGCACGATCCTTTTTTATTGCCCGATATGGAAAAAGCAGTCGAGCGATTGCTTGTTGCTCATAAAAATCAAGAAAAAGTCACTGTTTATGGCGATTATGACGTTGATGGTGTTTCGGCCTCAACTGTGATTTTAACTGCTTTCGAAAGTTTTGGCTTTAAGAATGTAGATTATTTTTTGCCAGATCGTTTTAAAGACGGCTACGGAATGAACGAACGTGGCGTTAAAAT
Organism: uncultured Saccharimonas sp. (SeqCode); assembly: GCA_963526465.1. Classification (GTDB taxonomy): domain Bacteria; phylum Patescibacteriota; class Saccharimonadia; order Saccharimonadales; family Saccharimonadaceae; genus Nanogingivalis. Next base: position 7,985 of record CAUROE010000023.1, on the reverse strand, counting down.
TTTAGCAGAACGCGGAACGAATCTAATTTTAACGGTTGACTGTGGAAGTTTAAATCACGCTGAAATTGATTTTGCAAAAGGCTTTGGAATTGATACAATTGTGACCGATCATCACAATATTGCCGAAGTTCAGCCGAATGCAGTAGCGGTTGTGAATCCGCGCCGAAAAGAAAACAAATATCCGCAGGCCGAGAAATTTGCAGGTGTTGGTGTGGCCTTTAAATTGGTTCAAGCTTTACAAACTAAACTTGATGGTTTGCCTCTTGGTCAAGAAAAATGGTTTCTTGATATGGTAGCACTTGGCACAGTTTGCGATATTATGGAGCAAACTATCGAAAATCGCCAAAATATTTTTTGGGGGCTAAAAGTCCTTTCGAAAACTCGCCGAGCTGGTTTGAAGTCGATGCTTGCATTAGCTGGCGTGAAAGAGCCAAAAAGTTCAACGCTTGGTTTTATTATTGGCCCGCGAATTAATTCAGCTGGCCGGCTTGAAACAGCTGAAAAGGCTCTGGATTTAATGCTTGAAAACGACGCCTTCGTGGCTTTTGAAAAAGCTAAAAATCTTGATGATTTAAATAAAAAACGCCGTAAAATTCAACACGAAGCGCTCGAAATTGCAATTCAAAAAGCTAAGGATTTCGAAAATGATAAAGTTTTAGTTTTGGCGGATGAAAGTTTTAATGATGGGATTATTGGGATTGTGGCAAGTGGTTTGCTCGAACGCTTTAAAAAACCAGTTTTTGTAATTTCAATTGAGGGTGAGATTGCAAAAGGGTCGGCGCGAAGTTTTGGTGGATTTTCGGCAAGTCAAGCTGTCGATAAAGCGCGCAAAATCATTATTAAGGGCGGTGGTCATGATGCTGCTGCAGGAGTAACTCTTCCAACTTCAAAAATTGATGATTTTCGAAAAAGCGTGAATGATTTTTATGATTCGCTCAATCTTAAAGATCAACTCAAATATCTTTTACCGAAAGTGGATATTCAGCTTGAAGATTTTTCGCCAATTTCGTTGGAGCTTTTTGAAAAGATTGCGGCGCTTGAGCCTTTTGGAAAGGGAAACGAAGAGCCAACTTTCGAAATTAAAAAGGTGCGAGTTATAGCTCGGCAAGAAATGGGCGATAAAAAACAGCATCTAAAGCTAACTTTAACGGATGGCGAGAGCGAAATTAAAATGTTAAAATTTAATGCGCCAGAAGAATTTTTTGCTGAAATTGGTGAAGAAATTGACGTGGTTTTTTCGCTTGGTCTGAACGAATGGCAAGGGCAAAAAAATGTTGAAGGGCAGATTTTACATTTAGAGAGAAAGCGTGTATAATTAGCCTATGAATAAAATCCATGTGAATATGATGAGTTCTGCGGATAAGGTTGCTGGCCAAGGTGTTGGTGGCGCCTATGTAGAGCTAATGAATCTTCTAGAGAATCGAGCACAGAGCGAGTTCAAAATTACCAAAACACTTCGTGCGAAAAACCCAGATATTACACATTTTCACACTATTGACCCACATTTTTATCTAGCTGCACAGTTTAAAAAATATACCGGCCGCAGAATTGGCTATGTTCACTTAATTCCCGACACTCTCGATGGTAGTTTAGATATGCCAGCAATTGCTGAAAAAATTGTAAAAAAATATCTGATCAAATTTTATGATAAAATGGATCATTTAGTGGTGGTTAATCCAGATTTTAAAGAAGAATTAGTTAAAATTGGTATCGACCGAGAAAAAATAACTTATATTCCGAATTTCGTTGCAAAAGACAAATGGTCGCCTTTAAGTGAAGAAGAACGAGAGGAATTTCGAAAAACACAAGGCTGGAAAAAAAGCGATATTGTAGTTTTTGGAGTTGGTCAAGTTCAGCAGCGGAAAGGCATTGATGATTTTGTAAAATTGGCAGAGAATAATCCCGATATTAAATTTGTTTGGGCTGGCGGTTTTTCGTTCGGAAAAATTACTAGCGGCTACGAGCGTTATAAAAAAATAGTTGAAAATCCACCAAAAAATTTGAAATTTTTAGGAATTGTTCCGCGCGAAGAAATTCGAAAGTTTTATGCAAGTTGCGATTTGTTTCTTTTACCAAGCTATGCTGAACTTTTCCCGATGTCTATTCTAGAGGCAGCCAGTTGTGGTGCACCAATAATGCTACGAGATTTAGATTTATATAAAAATATTCTTGAAGGAAAATATCTTTGTGGTAAAGATTTCGAAGAGATGAATGAAGTAATTAAAGATATTTCGAAAAATCCAGAAAAATTAAAAGAATTTAAAGCAAAGTCGAAAGAAATCTCAGAATATTATTCAGAAGACAGGCTGTTGAAAATTTGGATTGATTTTTATCGAGAACAGGCAAAGTTAAAATAATTTTATTAAAATTTGAGCAATTTTATTTTCTGCTTGCTTTTTTAAAAAAACTTTGGTAAAATAGTAATCAGTATGAGTATTAGTGTAACAAGGAAAGACCAGAAAGAAGCTAACGAAAATATTATTCGTCGCTTTAATCGAAAAGTTCTACAAAGTGGAGTTTTGAGCGAAGCTAAAGCATCGATGCGATTTTCGAAGCCTCTAAGTAAGGTTGAACGACGCAAAAAAGCAATCGTTCGAAATCAACGCCGTGCTGAAAAAGCACAAAAAATGCGACTTGGTATTCGCTAAAAACATAAATTCCAGTCGAGAGGCTGGTTTTTATTTTTTAAAGGAGGAGAATGTTAAAAGAACAAATTAATGCTGATTTAAAAACTGCAATGCTTGCCAGAAATGCTTTCGAAACTACAGTTTTGCGAGGCTTGAAGGCTTCGATCTTAGATGAAGAAGTTAAAATTGGAAAGCGTGAAGAAGGCTTAAATGATGCTGAAATTGAAACTTTGGTTGCGCGAGAAGTAAAAAAACGTAAAGAAGCTGCAAATTTGCTAGATGCTGAACGGGCTGAAAATGAATTAAAAGAAGCTGGAATTCTTTCAAAATATTTGCCGGAAATGGCGAGCGAGGAAGAAATTCGTGCAGCTGTGAAAGACGAAATTTCAGCAATGGGTGAGGTTTCGATTAAACAAATGGGAGCGATTATCGGTAAAATGAAAGCAAAATTTGGTAATTCTGCCGATGGTGCGGTTCTGGCAAAAATCGTGAAAGAGGAACTTTCATAAGTAATTATTGCGGTCATAACGTGGTTTCATTTTATAATAGTGTTATAAAATATAGCTTTAAATTCTTAAAATACCAGCTCTACGACAGAATAATTAAAATATTACTTAATTTAGCCAAGATTTCTAACTTTTAAATTTTTATGCTATAATATAAAGGTATATAATTTTAAAAACAAAAGGAATTTAATGATTGTATTTTTTGGTCCAGCAGGTGCTGGTAAAAGTGTTCAAGGTAATCTGTTAGCAGCACGAAACGATTGGCGCTGGCTTGGCGCTGGTCAGCTTTTGCGTGATAGCAAAGATCCTGAGCTTCTCGCACAAATGAGCACGGGAAAACTAGTCGACCCAGAAATTGTTAATCGCGTTATGGGTGAAGCTCTTAATCGTGCAAATAGCAAAAATGTTAAACAGGTTATTCTTGATGGTTACCCACGCCAGCTTGCTCAGGCTAAATGGCTAATTGAAAATAAGCAAAATCATGGCCGAAATGTTGATTTGGTGATTGTTCTGGAAGTTCCACGAAGTGAATTGATGCGTCGGCTTGAAATTCGTGGTCGACTTGATGACACGCCAGAAGTTATTGATGAACGACTTCGAATTTATCGCCAAGAAATGTACCCAGTTTTAAATTATTTTAATGAAAACGGTGTGAGAATTGCTCATATTGATGGAACCGGTACGGTTGGTCAAGTCCATGATCGTATTATGGAGGAAATTGAATCGTGCGGAATTTAATTACTGGCAATAAAACTGAAGCGCAGATTCAGGCAATGCGTGAGGGCGGAAAAATCCTCGCGCGAATTTTGCGTGAGCTTACGGAATTTTCGAAAGTTGGCACGACTGGTCTTGAAGTTGATGCTTTTGCTCGCAAGAAAATTAAAGAATATGGAGCAAAATCTGCTTATCTCACGCCAGATGTGAATTTTCCTGGTGTAGTTTGCATTTCGGTGAATGATTGTGTTGTTCACGGCGCGCCAAATGATATCCCTTTCGAAAAAGGTGATGTGGTAAAATTTGACATGGTAATTGAGTTTAAAGGAATGATGACTGATTCTGCTATAACAACCGTGATTGGTGAAGAGCCAAAAGGAGCAGTTAAGCATCTCTTGAACGATACTAAAAAAGCGCTTTCAGCTGGAATTGCTGTTGTTAAGCCTGGTGTGAAAACTGGCGATATTGGTGCGGCAGTTGAAAAATCGCTAAAAAAATCAAAACTTGGTAATGTTCGAGAGTTAGTTGGTCATGGTGTCGGCTTAAAAATGCATATGGCACCAGAAGTTCCAAATTACGGCAAAGCTGGTACAGGTGTAGTTTTTCAAGAGGGTGACACTTTTTGTATTGAGCCAATGACTTCACTAGGCAAGGGTGATGTAATTTTCAATGGAACAGATAGCGAATGGGATGTTTTAATGAGAGACGGATCACTTTCAGCGCATTTTGAGCACACTATTTTGGTCACAAAAGATGGAGCAGAAGTTCTTACTTTAGAATAAAATTTCGAAAAATGGGAGGGAAAGTTAAATTTTCGAAAGAGAAAAATGCTTGCAAACAAGTGCACGCTCATTTTGGAATGGTTCATGATCATAAAAAATCAAGTAATCTTCCACTGGCAATTGGCTTAAATCTGGGTTTTTCAATTGCAGAGTTTTTCTTTGGTACACTTTTTAGTTCGGCGGCAATTTCGGCTGATGCTGTTCATGATTTGGGTGATGCAATTCTGCTTACGATTACATTAATTTTAAATAAATTAAGCAATAAAAAACCAACTTCTGTGATGAGTTATGGTTATAAACGTTTTGCAGCGCTCGGAGCTCTTTTAAATGCTGGTGTGATTTTATGGCTTTCATACATAATGGCGATTTCTGTATATTATGAATTTACTTTTCCGCATGTTCACCCGTATGTGAATGTTCCAGGGTTAATGATTGTTTCAATTGTGGGGATTTTAGTGAATTTATTCGCTGCAGCACGCTTATATGGTTCGAAAAATATTCTTGACCGAACGGTTTCACTTCATTTAATTGAAGATTTACTTGGTTGGATTTTAACATTCGTCACCTCTTTTTTGATTTCATTTTCAGGCCTTCATATACTCGATCGTGTGGCAAGTTTATGTATTTTATTATTTATTTCTTGGGGAGCGATTTCGAACGCTTGGGGAGTTTTAAAAATCTTAACTCAACGTGCGCCAAGTATAAAAAAATTGAACAAAATTAAAAAGCAAATTTTAGCGGTTGAAGGTGTTTTGAAAATTGAAAATATTCATTTTTGGAGCCTTGACGGAGCGGAGCATATTTTTACAGCAAGAATTTTTGTGAGCAACATTTCAAGAGCTGCTGAGATTCGTAAAAAAATCTCTCATTTTTTGCCAGATTTTCAGATTGTAGATTCGACGATTGAGATTTTAGAAAAATAATCAAAAAAGTGCTTGCAATTTTAAAAAGGCTCGTGTATAATTGTTAATATACTTGGTTGTGCCACCTTAGCTCAGCTGGTTAGAGCAGCTGTTTTGTAAACAGCAGGCCTTCGGTTCGAATCCGAAAGGTGGCTCCAAGTATTTTTTAATACAAGAGTTGAATGCTGGGATAGTGAAGCGGTCAAACACAACAGACTGTAAATCTGTCGGCAGATGCCTTCGAAAGTTCGAATCTTTCTCCCAGCACCAGAAATTATTTTTTGAAAAAACACCAATCTACTGCGAGGGTGCTTTTTTATTTTTTATATTCTGATTCGAAATAAAAATACAAATTTTGTTGGTTTTATTATTTTTACTCTTGCTAAAAATTAGCATTAACGGTATAATAGAGCTATGAATGAGAATTCTCGATATGTGGTAGGAATAGATATTGGAACAAGCGAGGTTCGCGTGCTTATTGCGAACTTTGATAGAGATGGTTCGCCAAATATTTTGGGGCTTGGATCGGCTGAAAATTCTGGACTTAAAAAAGGTGTTATCACGCATCCAGAAAATGTTTATCGTGCGATCGATAAAGCTCTTGCTGAAGCTGAACGCATGAGCGGCTATAAAACGGAAAGAGCGGCTGTGAGCGTTAATGGTGCACAAATTTTGAGTACAAAAGTAGACGGAATGGTTGCAGTGAATTCGGAAAAGGGCTTGGTTAGTGATGAAGATATTGACCGAGTTGAAGATGTTGCATTGATCGGCAAAATCCCAGAAAATCGAGAAATCTTGAAGTTTATGCCTTATTATTATAATGTTGATAATCAAGAAGGAATTGCTGATCCTTTCGAAATGGTTGGAACACGGCTTGAGGTTTACGGAAACGCAATATCTGCACCAAGAATACAAGTTGAAAATATTGAAAATATTTTGGAACGGTTTGATATTTCTTCGAATTTATACATTCCAAGTGCAGTAGCTTCAGCTCAGGCTGTACTAACTGAAAATCAAAAAGAGAATGGCGTTGTTGTTATTGATTTGGGGGCTTCAACGACCGGCGTTGTGATTTTCGAAGATGGTAATTTACAATTCATTGAAAATATTCCGCTGGGAGGAATAAATATTACCAACGACCTTGCGATTGGGTTAAAAGTTTCTCCAGAAGTTGCTGAAGAAATCAAAATTAAGCACGGTTTCGCCTTCGAAAGAGAAGATAATAGTGATATTGTCGTAAAGCATGGTCGCGAGCATTACAGCTTTAATACGCAAGAAATTGATGAAATTATTGAGGCGAGGGTTGAAGAAATTTTTGAGGAGGTTCGAAAGGTTCTTCGAAAGTCTGGTCTTGAGAATCAATTACCTGGCGGTACTGTACTAACTGGGGGTGGAGCAGCTCTTAAAGGAATTGATACATTTGCGAAAAAATATCTTCAGCTTGCAGTACAGATTGGTAAAAATGGAATTGACAATACGGTTTCTGGAAAGGTTAAAGCGCTCGAGTATTCTGCCGCAGTCGGTTTATTGATTGAAACGCGCGATAATACTTCGAGATATAATAGTTATAGAGATGAAGAACCAGCAAAAATCGGATTTTTTGCAAAATTATTCAAGAAAAAACAATAAAGTGATATAATGGGAGTAGATTAAGGAGAAGAAATGCCAGAAATTATACCAAATGAAGTTCAAACTTTTGCTAAAATTAAAGTTGTAGGTATCGGTGGTGCCGGTGGAAGCGCCGTTAATCGAATGAAAGATGTTGGTTTGAACAACATCGAGTTTATTGCGATGAACACTGATGCTCAAGCTTTATATAAATCAAAGGCTGACAAGAAAATCCACCTTGGTCGTGAAACTACAAATGGTTTAGGCGCTGGTGCTGATCCGATTGTTGGTGAGAGTGCTGCTCTTGAATCTCGAGAAGAAATTCGTGAGGCTCTTGATGGCGCCGATATGGTATTTATCGCCATTGGTGCCGGTGGTGGAACTGGTTCTGGTGCCGGTCACGTTGTGGCTGAAATTGCTCGTGAAATGGGAATTTTAGTTATCGGTGTTGCAACACGTCCATTTACTTTCGAAGGTGCAAAACGCAAAACTAATGCTGATTGGGCAATTGAAAAGCTTGCCGCTGCGGTTGATACTTTAATAACAATCCCAAATGATCGTCTTCTTCAAACTGTTGATAGGAATTTGCCACTTCTTGAAACTTTTAAAATTGCTGACGATGTTCTTCGGCAAGGTGTTCAGGGTATTTCTGAACTTATTACTGAGCATGGCTTGATCAACCTTGACTTCGCAGATGTTAAGTCAATTATGAGCAATGCTGGTTCTGCTTTGATGGGAATTGGCCGTGCGAGTGGTGATAATCGTGCTCAAAAAGCCGCCGAACAAGCTATCGAAAGCCCAATGATTGAGGTTTCTATTGATGGCGCGCGTGGTGTTCTATTCAAC
>CAUROE010000022.1:0-8828 GCA_963526465.1 uncultured Saccharimonas sp. (SeqCode) | reverse complement strand
TTATCGAGCTGTTCAACACTCTTCTCGGCTTCAGCACTTTTTGGCAAAGCCGCAATAACACCAGCAACAACAACTCCAAGAGAAATTGCGCCATTTATCACTAAATTCTTCTTCTTAATCTTTTTCATAGTTGTTTTTCTTTTTATTTTAAATTTATTCCTAAATAGATTATACCACAATCTTTTTTCAAAAACAAGCCCCTTTCTATATTTTTAGATATTTTCTTGTTGCTGTAAATGCTGAAACAACGCCAATAAATGAACCGATAAATATTAACCCCAGAACAACCAAAAATCCATAAACTTGCAAGAATGAAATTACAGGCGAAATGATAATTCCATAAGCCTCGAGCCGAGATTTCGAAAGAAAAATTATAGTATAGCCAATTATTGAGGCTAAAATTGCTGCAATAGTTCCGCAAATTACAGCTTCGACCAAAAATGGTCCAGCGATAAAACTTTTATTTGCACCAATTAATTTCATCATATAAATCTCTTCTCTACGATTAAAAATAGCCATTCGAATTGTATTAAAAATAATTAAACTAGCAATGATTACAAAAATTGATCCAGCTAAAATTCCAACTTTCTCAGCAAAATTAATCGTATTTGAGATATTTTTAACAATCTCATTTCGATTACTTGCATATGTTGGTGGATGATTTGGATTGAGATTTGATTTAATCAACTTATTGTTTTCAACAAGATTTTTTAGCTCTGTTGAATTCGAAATATCCACAAGTTTAACATTAAAAACTCCAAAAAATTCATCGTTCGATTCAATTAAAGCTTTTCGAATATCCGCATCGTCCGAATTTTCTTGGGCAAATTCATCACGCGCCTCTTTTGGTGAAGTGTATGTTATATCTGTAACCGAAGGTAAATCTTTAATTGCTTTTTGCATTTTTAAAATATCGGAATTTGAAACATCTTTTTTAAGATAGATAGACATATCGACTTTATTTTTAAAGTAATCAACCGTATCTATCAAAATTGAACGCGCAAGGAGCGATCCGAAAATAATCACCAAAGTAACAGTCATCACAGCAGTTGCAGCAACCGAAAGCCAAGCATTTCGAACAAAGCTATTTGCACCATATTTTGTAATTCGCCAAAGAGTTAAAGTTTTGCGGCGACGCTGTTTTTGCTGCATAATAACTTTTGAATTTTGCTTTTTTTTGCTTTGCTGCATTTGAGAGCCTTTACTTTTATGATGTTTTAAATTTTCTTCTCTCATTATTGCCTATACTCCCCTTGCGATTGGTCGTGAGTAATTTTTCCACCATTTAAGGTAATTACACGCCGTTTAAGTTTATTTACAATTTCAACATTGTGCGTAGTTAAGACAACTGTTGTTCCGTAATCATTAATTTTTTCAAGTAGTCTAATAATGTCCCAACTATGCTTTGGGTCAAGATTCCCTGTTGGCTCATCCGCAATTAGAATTTTTGGCTGGCGAGCGATTGCACGAGCGATTGCCACACGTTGCCTTTCGCCACCACTTAACTGATGTGGAAAATTCCCCTCTTTTCCTTCAAGACCAACAAGTTTAATAACTTTCGGAACAGTTGCTTTAATTTCATGATTAGTCATTCCGGCAATTTCAAGAGCAAAAGCTACATTTTCGAAAACGGTTCGATTTGGCAAAAGCTTAAAATCTTGAAAAATAACACCAATTCGGCGACGCAAAAGTGGAATATCCTTGTCTCGCAATTTATCATAGTCAATTCCACCAACAACAATTTTACCGCTGGTTTGTTTTTCTTCACGAGTGAGCATTTTTAAAAGTGAGGATTTCCCCGCGCCACTCGTTCCAACCAAAATAACAAACTCTTTTGGCTTAATATGAAGACTAACCCTGTTAATTGCAGGAGTTTTTGAATTACCATAAACTTTTGTCACGCGATCTAATAATATCATCACTTTTTATTATACCAGCTTTTTTTAAAGTGTTCAAGCTTATTTAAAAATTTTAACTAAAATCACCCTTTCGAGTGATTTTTGAGTTATTTTTTAGCTTTTTTCTTTCGAAGAAGCTGCGCTGTATAGTTTTCTGGTGAATCTGCAGTTCTATCGATTCCCAAAACTTCTAGAACATCCCACAATTCTTGGCGAATCGTATCTGGATTATCACCTTTTTTTACTTCTCGTTCAAGTTTAATGAAAGTCCCCAATCCTTCAACATCATCTAAAAAGAAAGTAGTATCTTCAACCTGAAGTTTTTGGCGATTTCGAAGCACTTCAACTTTCATTTCAAAACCAAGTTGCTGAACAATATGCGCTGTTTCAGAATAATTTAAAACTGGCGTTTCATGAATTAAATCAACATTTTCAGCATCAATATGGCGCTTTTGAATCAACTGATACCAAGGTTTACGTTTTGGATCAATAATCTCTGTTCGAATCATTAATTTTGGTAAATTTCTGCTTGGCTGAAAACCTCGTGGTAAAAACACGCGATCATTTTGAAAAATAACTCGCCCAAAATCATGCCCCGTATCCGTTATTCTTTTGATAAAATCAACCTTATTTTTAATTTTTGCCTTTACGATAACTTTCTTCATGATTCGATTATACCATATTATTTAGATTTCGCCAAGATGCTCACTTTTCAACCTTTGCCGAGATTGCTCTGCCAAACAGACTGTAGCAGCCATTGCCACATTTAAGCTTTCAATTTCGCCAACATGTGGAATCATTACTTGATTTTTAATTTTCGAAAGTAGCTCACTAGAAACACCAGAACCTTCGTTACCAAAAATCCAAGCCGTTTTTGTCGTAAAATCCTCATCATAAATTGATTTTTCAGCTCTCAAACTTGTAGCAAAAACTGGAACTTGAATTTTATCAACTAATAAATTTAAATCTTGGTTCTCGAAAATTTTTAGTTTAAAATGCGCCCCCATTCCAGATCGCAGCACCTTTGGAGACCAAGCCGAAACAGTCCCTTTCGAGCAAATAATTTGTTCAACGCCAAAACCAACTGCACTACGCAAAATTGTGCCAAGATTACCCGGATCTTGAATCTTTTCAAGAAAAATCGTATCTTTTTGAAAGTCAACATCTTGAAAAGTTGATATTTTTACAACAAAAAGTATTCCAACACCTTCAATTACGGGGCTAATTTTGGTATAAATATTTGGTTCAATCACAACAATCTCAACGCCAAGCTCTTCACACTTTCTGATCACTTGCTCAACTTCAAAGCTTTTAGAAGAACTTGAAACAACGCAAATCTCCGGTGATCCAAAAGTTTTAAGCCATTCGCTAACTAAATGAACGCCCTCAATAATAGTTAGCCCTTGTTTATTTCGAAAGCTTTGCTTATTCGAAAGTTGAACAAGTTTTTTAACCAAAGGGTTTTGTGATGAACTAATTTTTTTCATTAAATCTCACTCGATTTTATACGAATTTGCGAGGCATCATCTCGATTTCGAACACTCACCAAGCCATCGCCATCAATTGTATCAAAATCAATCACAACAACTTTTGGCACACCTATCTCATCGGCCTTGGCATAAACTTTTCCAACTTTTCCACTTAAATCAAATTCAATATTTTTATATTTTTGGCGAAGTTCAAGATAAATTTCTCGCGCTTTTTCAACCAAAGCTTCTTTATTTTTAAGAAGTGGCGCCACAATGATTTTTGTTGGAGCAAGATTTTCAGGCAATGCCAAAAAAATGCGAGTTTTGCCATCGGTTTCAATCTCGCGATAAGCATTCGAAAGAACCGCCATCAAAAGCCGTTCAACGCCAAAACTTGGCTCAATCACATGAGGAATGAACTTTTTACGCGTTTGCTTATCAGTATATTCCATATTCTTACCACTCACTCGCTGGATATTCGCAAGATCAAAATCAGTGCGATAAGCAATCCCCATCAGCTCTTCTTTACCAATTGGATAATTAAATTCAAAATCAACAGTGCGTTTTGAATAATGCGCGCGGTCTTCTTCTGGAACTTCAAGCTCATATAGTGAACTTTGTGGCAAGCCCATTTTTTCAGTTAAGAATTTTCGAACTAAATCAAGCAATTTTTCAAATTCAGCCTCCCAATTCTTAGGATCTACAAAATATTCAATCTCCATTTGTTCAAACTCACGAGAACGAAAAACAAAATCTCGGGGCGAAATCTCGTTTCGAAAAGCTTTTCCTTGTTGCGCAAGGCCAAATGGCAAGCTTGGATAAAATGAATCAACTACATTTTTGTAATTAGTAAAAATTCCCTGAGCAGTTTCTGGTCGAAGATACGCGGTTGAATTTTCATTCACCACTGCACCAACATTAGTTTGAAACATCATATTGAAACTTCGAACTTCACTAAGCTCGTTTCCTTTTGGCGATTTCAAGCCTTGTTCACGGATAATTTCAGTAATTTTCTCGTTCGAGAGTCCTTCGGCCTCAATTCCAGCATCTTTTAAAAGATGGTCAGCACGATATCGCTCACCCGTTTTTAAATCTTCCACCAAAGGGTCTGCAAAAGTTGCAGCATGACCACTTGCCTGCCAAACTTTTGGATTCATGATGATTGCAGCATCAACACCAAACATATCTTCACGATTTTCAACGAAAAATTCCCACCATTCATTCATGATTTTGCGCTTTAAAGCTAACCCAAGTGGGCCGTAGTCCCAAGTTCCACGCATTCCACCATAAACTTCACTACCCTGCCAAATAAAACCACGCCGTTTAGCAAGACTCACAATTTTATCCATCAAATCTTCGTTCTTCATTTTTCCTCCGTATAATCTTTTAACTATTATACCAAAAAAGCTCCCGTTTTTCGAGAGCTTTTTATTCAAATTGCTATAAAATTAGATTTTTATTTTTGCTAATTTTTTGCGAAAAACTACTGCAGTAGTTACGCCCAAAACAGCAAAAGTTAGAATAATGAAATTTTGAGTTTTTTCAAAACCAGTTTTTGGAGCTGGAACTTTCTCTTCTGAAGGCTTTTCAGCTTTTGGAGCCTCAACAGCTGGTTGCGGTTGAGCTGGAGTTGGCGCAGGTGCAGGTTTTTGTGGTTTTGCTTCAGGCTTGCGAATTTTGGCATAGGTTTCTACGTTGCTTCCGAAAATTGGCACACTTCCATTAAATCCCCTCTTATCAATAGTATTTCCGTTAGGGGCAACTAAATCAACTATATGTTTAATATTATTGATCGTTCCATTTTTAATGGCCGAACCATCTACCACCTTTATAGAAGAAATCCAGCCCCTATAGATACCATCTACTGCGGGTGCATCTTTAATAAATTCAAGAACTATCTCAGTCTCAGAGCGAGAAACAACCTTTAACTCCATAGAAGGCCCACCAACAAAGTAAACGCCATATTTATTTACAGGAGTGGAAGCGGTTATACTTTCACGCATTCTGTTTAACAATACAGTTGAGCCAACAGGATAGGTCTTATCATCAAAACGGATCGAAGAATCTTCGGTCATAGTAATTTTAATCTTAGAACCAGCCTTAATATGGTCATTCTTGGAATAAACTATAGTTGGACCAAAGACAGAACCACCGCTATTAGAGTTAAATTGACCCCCGCTAAGACCAGCAACTGTCTTATTTATATTTATCAGAGGCTGTTTCGTGAGCTTAACATCTTCACCTTTTAAAGTGGTACTACCGATAATTTTAGTTTCTACAGTAACATCACGATTTACATATGAGAAATAGTTAGCATTATTATTAGAAATAGAGGTTTTAAAATCGGCATATTTTTCAATATTCTTATTGAAAACAATTTTCCCTTGCCAGACAGTAGATCCTGGTTTCGCATTTTCATCATTGCGAACAACACTTGAGACATTTAATCCGTGCCCATCGCTATAAATCTTATCTACAGAAATAATACCAATTTTATCATTATTGTATTTCAAGTCAACACTATTACTCGGAATCAACGATATGTTTTCAGCACGAAAAGTCGCCCAGTCCCCTTCTTTAACATTCTGACCAGAAATATCAATAGACCATTCGCGGCCACTACTCTTAATACTCTTAGGCTCAATCTTTAGCTGGCTGGTTATGTCCTTAGCAGCAAAGGCTAAAGAACCAAAGTTAAATATCGAGAATAACGCAGCAAGAATAAAAATTGTTATTTTACTTCGAAAATTCATTTTTTCTCCCTTTTTAATTATATAAACACTTATGCTTAAAATTATTATACCACTTTCTTTTTTAAAAGTAAATAATAAAAATAGACTTTCGAAAGCCTATTTTAAAATCTTGGAATTATCTCTTCAATTTTGTTCAAAAAAATATCACAACCTTTAATTTTTGAAACAACTTTTGGCTCGCTTGAAACCATTAGCCTCAAAAATTTAATATCATTTGCATCAAATTTACCGCTAAAACTTTCCACAAAAACCTTATCATAAAAATCAAAATCATACCTTAAATTTGCCTGCAATTTCTTGCCATTTTTATCTGTTTCAAGATTAATTTCATCGCCAGAAAATTCTGCAATTTTAAGAATAAACCATTTTCGAACCAAATCTAAGCTGACCTCAAAATCATTCAAACTGCGAAATACTTTTAACAAAATTTCGAAAAATTCAGCCGATTCAATATGCTCGCAAAGATTAGAAACCTTTTTAATTGCTTGATAGGCGAAATCTGTTCTTTCAAAATCTTTCAAAATTTCACCAAAAAACTCGCACATTCGTGCTGAAGAAAGTGTTTTCATTTCACTTTTTCCCTCAATTAAAACCACTTCATTCAGCGAAAAAAACTCAATTCCACCAGCAAGCTTTGATTTTGGTTTTCGAACGCCACGCGCAATTGCCACCTGCTTACCATTTGGAGTTAATAAATTTATAATTCGGTCAGCCTCGCCAAAATCAGTTCGTCGCAAAACTATAGCCAGAGTTTTTTTGCGTGAATTATTCACCTAGAATCTCCTTAATTTTTGTGCGAATTTCTTTTGGTGAAACCTGCGATTTATCAAAAATATGGCGGACATTGAACAATTTTAAACTTTCGAAATCTATTTCACTTGCCAAATCTGAACAAATTACTACTGGAATTTTTGCTGTATCAGCATAGCTCTGCAATTCATTTAAAAGAGCAAAAGCCGAGTGCCCTTCAAGCAAAATATCAAGAAAAATTAAGTCTGGAAAACTTCTATCAATCTCTAAGATTGCTTTTTGCGCAGAATTAACCTTCGAAATTAAAAAATTTGAACGCAAAATTATTTCAAAATTATCTGCCAAGATTGTATTATCTTCAATAATTAAAATTTTTTTCACAATAAACTCAACTGACCAGAACGGTTTAAATCAACATAAAAAGTGCTTCCATCACGATGGCGGATCACACCAATTTTTGCCCCCATTGCCGCCGCAAAACTTTGAGCAATAAAAACACCCAAGCCAGAACTCTGCGGCCGAGAATTTGCTCGAACCGGCTGATGATTCTGTTTTTTAACTGAGCGCCAAATTGAAAGCGGTAATTCTTCACCATAATCTCGAACTGAAATTCGAACTTTTTCACCAATATTTGAAATTTTAATTTCAACTTCACTCTTTTCGTTCGAAGAATAAAGCGCATTATCTGAGAAGTTCATCAAAATTGAACGAAGTAATTCATAATTCGCCATAATTAACTCATTTTTTCGAACATTTTTAAACCTAATAACTCTACCATGAAGTTTAAAAACATCGGTAATTTCTGCAACTACATCATTGCAGATTTTTTTCGAATTTATAGGCTCAAGCTCGAACATTGCATCTTCAAGCTTTGAAATTTTAGTTAAATCTTGAACGAGTCGCAAAGCCCTCTCACTAGTGATGTCAATTTGGCGTAAAATTCGGCTTTTTTCAGAATTAGAAAGCTCAATTTCATCATCATTCAAAGTTAAAGAAAGCTGGCGAATAATTGAAAGCGGGGTTTTCATCTCGTGAGCAGCAATAAGAAAACTACTTTCTTTTGCTACCAGATTTAAAAACTCCCGCTCATCCATATTTTTATTATAGCAAATTTTTGCTATTTTTAAAAGCTAATCCATTTTTAGAGTGCTTAAAACATTCTCATTCAAGACGTTGTTGTAGGTATCAGCATCAGTTCGAATCATCAAAGTTTTACTATTCAATTTAAAATAATAAGCTGTTCCACGAATTCTATTATTCTTCTCTGGTCCAGGGAATAAACCTGCAATTTTTGTTGCTGGATATCCATTAACTGTTACGGCTTCAGAAGAAAGCTCGCCCTTTTTGATAGCTTCGTTAAATTCTTTAAGAACTTCGTCTACACTCTTCTCGTAAATAGCTACGCGCAAACCGAAACGCTGGGTATCTTTGCCATCTTTTGGAACTGGCGGCACTGTATCTGGATAGAAATAAGAGAAGAATCCCTTTCGATCAGAACCATTAGATTCAACATATTGATTCCAAAATGTTGGATAGCTAAAAGTTACCTTTCCTAAATCTTCTGGAGCACGAAATTCTTTAACGGTTTTTCGTCGCTCTTCATTATATTTCTTTTCATCATCTTCTTGCTGTTTTCGTTTTCCTTCAGCAACTTGTAAATCAATCTTTCCTTCAACATCTGTTTTTACATTGTTGTATTCAATATAAGCCCAAATTCCAAATGAACCAGCACCAGCAAAACCGATACTCAACAGAATAATTGCGATTGTTGAACCTTTAACTGCACCTTTTTTGAATCTATTCATATCTACCATTATACTTATGTTTTTAAATTTTTCAAGTGCTTTTCGAAACTTTATTTTATAAAAATAAAAAACCGCCAAAGCGGAATTTATCAAAAAAATTGGTGGCTCCTCCCAGACTTGAACTGGGGACACAAGGCTCTTCAGGCCTCTGCT
>CAUROE010000021.1:0-10132 GCA_963526465.1 uncultured Saccharimonas sp. (SeqCode) | reverse complement strand
GCTTAAAGATGGTGAAGAGCCTAAAGAAGGTGTTGAGATTGTAATTCCTGGTGGCATCTTGCCTGAAGAAGAGCGACCAGATTACAATCCTAAATCTAAGGTTTTCTCAACTTCTATAGCTTCGAATTCTCGAAAATCTTCTAGTTCCGTGAACATATCGCCAGTATCTCTATCTTCTAATTACAATGTTAAGGCTGGAAATGCTTATGCTTGGGGAAACTGTACTTGGTATGCATATAATCGCCGTCCAGATATCGGAAGCTTCTGGGGTAATGCTTCAACTTGGGCAGTTAGCGCTAGAGCTGCTGGGTATAAAGTTGACCAAAATCCATCTGTAGGTGCAATTGCTCAGTGGAATGCTTACGCAAACTCATACATCTGGGGTTATGGACATGTTGCTATTGTTGAGTCTGTGAATTCTGATGGAACAATCACTGTTTCAGATATGAATTATGCTGGAAAATTAAATGTTGTAACAACTCGAACAGTACCAGCAAGCAGTGTTTCAAACTATATACACTAAAATATTTAAATGAGCGTTACTGTTTTGAGCGCTCATTTAAAATTGGATTTTTTATATTTTTTGTGTTATTATATATGTATGTTTGTAGATACAGCTAAGATTTTTGTTCAAGCTGGCCGCGGCGGAAATGGTGCGGTTAGTTTTCGAAGGGAGCTTTATATCGAAAAGGGTGGCCCAGATGGTGGTGACGGCGGAAAGGGTGGTAATGTTGTCTTTCGAGCGACTAAAGATCTAAATACACTTTTAAATTTTCGTTATAAGCCAGAAATTAAAGCTAAAAATGGTGAAAATGGTTCAAAAAGGAATAAGACTGGAAAGTCCGGTGAAGATTTAATTGTCAAGGTTCCTGTGGGAACTTTAGTTAAACGTGATGGAGAAATCTTAGCTGACTTAAAGTTTGATGGCGAAGAGGCTATTATTGCTCGTGGTGGTGATGGCGGTTTTGGAAATGCTCACTTTAAATCTTCGGTTCGGCAGACTCCGCGTGTTGCTGAACTTGGTGAAGCTGGTGAAACTTTCGAAGCTGATTTAGAGCTCAAACTGCTTGCCGATGTCGGTCTAGTCGGTTTTCCGAATGCTGGAAAATCTACATTTTTGAGTGTTGTTTCTAATGCGCGACCAGAAATCGCCAATTATGCTTTTACGACCCTTACTCCAAATCTTGGCGTTGCGGAAATTGATGGTTATAATTTGTTAATTGCGGACATTCCAGGTTTAATTGAAGGTGCGAGCGAAGGTAAAGGTCTAGGTGATGCATTCTTACGTCATGTTGAACGGACAAGTGTTTTGCTCCATTTGATTGATATTTATGAAGAGAATCCAGATCAACAATATAGAATTATTCGTGAAGAATTAAAAAAATATCAACCCGAGCTTTTAGATCGACCTGAAATCATTGCTTTAACTAAGGCGGAAGGAATGGACGCCGAAATGATTGACTTTCAGATTTCGAAACTTTGTAAGGTGGTTGATAATTCGCAAATCTTTGTGATTTCTTCAAGTGCGCACCAAGGTTTAAAAGAAATTCTTCGTGCACTTCGAAAACAGGTTGAAGATTTTAGAAACTCGCAATCTGAAATTGATGCCAATAAGGAAGAAAATGAAGATATCGCTGTAATATCTCTATCTCAAGATGAAATTAATAAGGCTTGGTTGGTTGAGTTTAATGAAGAAGAAAATATTTTTGAAGTTTATGGTGAAAAAATTGAAAAATTTGCTCGCCGAACTAACTTTACAAATATACACGGCGTGAATCGCTTGCGTGATATCTTGCGAAAAATGGGAATTGAACATGAACTCCGCCGAATGGGCGCAGAAAATTCAAGCATAATTTCAATTTCAGGTAATCAATTTGAGCTTGTTGACTCGAATTGGGAAGACTAAAATATAAAAAGTTTAACACTTTACAATCGTATTTTGTTAGAAATGAAATTTTTTCGCAATACGTGTTAAGTCTTTAGTTGATATCGTATCAAGAATTTTTAAAGATTCTTGATAATTTCGAACTCTTCCGTAAGTGAAAAATTCTTCACGATAAAAATTTACGATTTTTTCGGTTGATTCGCGAGTTATTTTTTCGCTATTTTTGATATTTTGTTTAATCACTTCAAAAGCTTGAACGTCAATTTTATTGTTTTTGACTTTCGAAAACTCCTCATTAAATATCTTTTTGAGTTCGTTTTTATTCTCTGATTTAATTTTTGAGCCAATCACAAAGAAGGGGTGGCTTCGGATTGTATTGAGGTGAGAGCTAAAATTAATCCCATATAAAATACCTGTATTCCTTCCTCGTAAAAAGGCTTTGCCAATTTTTGGGCGAAAAAGATACGACATTAAAATATAAAATGCAGCTCGCTCTTTTTCAGTTAGAGGTTGATCTGTATGAAAAATTTTACAGATTTCATCAACAGTTTTTGAATTATGGAGTGTTGAAAAATATTTTTGATTGATTGTGAGGAGATTTATAATTGGTGCTTTTCCTGAAGGCAGATTTATTTTGTTGATTTCTTTAATAAAATATTCAAGTTCAGTATCTGAAAAATCAGCGCAAATAATTATTCGAAGATTATTTTGGGTATAGTTTTTACGATAAAATTCCTGGATATCTGTAAGATTTATAGATTCCAATTCGCTAAGATGTTTTTTCGTATCTTTTATATCTGGAAAAGTTTCTTTTAAAGCTTTTTCGAAAATTTGAATTGACGGCCTTATGGATTTATTTGCAATTTCAGTTTCAACAATTTTCTTTTGGATTTTAAATTCTTCTTGAGAGTTTGGCATTTTTGATATTGAATTTACTAAAATGTCAAAACATTCTTTTGAAAATTCTTTTGGTGATGTGATAAAAAACCTTGTTCGTTCGTAGAAAGTGTTGGCGTTTGAGTAGGCGCCAAATCTTAAGAATTTTTCGCTAGTTTCTTTTGGAAAAGTAGCAAATAGGTGTTCTAATATATGTGGAACTTGTGATTTTTGTGAATGATTATAGCCAGCATTAAAATTGAACTCCAGATGAAAAGTATCGGGGTTTGAGTTTTTTATATAGAGCAGTTCTATATTATTGATAATAATTTTTTTTGCTTTCATAAATCCTTTCCTAAATAAAAGACGCCATAAGTGACGTAGTTTATGGGGTTGATATTTGTATCACTTCCATGTCAAGGTATTTAGTCTTCACAATCACCGGTATGATATAATTGTAAGGTAAGATCACTAAAAAGTAAAGAAAAATTGAAAAAAATTGATAGATAGAGTAAAATATAACCATGAAGACTTTCTTTTTTTATGATTTAGAGACTAGTGGATTTAGCCCTCAAAACGACCGAATTATGCAATTTGCAGGGCAGCGAACAGATGAAACCCTTAATCGAATTGGTGAGCCTGTTAATATTTTGATTAGATTGAATGATGACGTTTTGCCAAGCCCAAGTGCGTTGATGGTGACAAAAATTAGTCCACAAAAAACGGTTGAAGAAGGCTATACTGAAGCGGAATTTTCGAAAATGCTCGTTGAAGAATATTTTACGCCAGATACAGTGATTGTCGGATATAATAATGTTCGATTTGACGATGTTCATATTCAGCATCTTTTGTGGCGAAATTTCTACCCACCATATGATTGGCAGTGGAAAGATGGTCGATCGCGTTGGGATTTGCTAGATGTTGTTCGAATGATCCGGGCACTTCGGCCAGAAGGGATTAATTGGCCGTTTATTATAAATGAAGAAACTGGTGAAAAATTTGCGGCTAATAAGCTTGAGCTTTTGACTAAAGAAAATGGGATCTTGCATGAGAATGCTCACGATGCAATGAGTGATGTTGATGGCTTGATAGATGTTGCACGACTCTTGAAAGAAAAACAGCCACAGATTTTTGATTATCTCTTTAAAATTCGTTCAAAGAATGAAGTTCAAAAACTAGTTAATCTTGAGAATCCAAAGCCGTTTGTTTATACTTCTGGCCGCTTTAAAGTTGAGTTTGAAAAAACTACCGTGGCGTTTCCTATTGCGCCAGCTAAAAATCAAAATGTAATTGTTTGGGATTTACGGTTTTCTCCTGAAAAATTTATTGATTGGAATGAGGACCAAATTCTTGAAAATATTACGGCAGATTTTGAAACTCGTTCGAGCGATGATTTCGAGTCTATTGCAGCAAAGATTTTGCAATATAATAAATGTCCAGCAGTTGCGCCAATGGGTGTTTTGACCGAAGAAAATCAGCAAAGATTGAAAATTGACTTGGCTGAAATTCAAAAAAACTTAGACATTTTACGAAAGAATCCACACTTTGCTGAAAACCTTAGATCCGCTTTCGAAAGGCGAAGTGAAGTCTTTCAAGATAAGAGCAGTACAGAAAAACCAGCTCCAGAAGCTCGGCTTTTTGAAGGTTTTGTTTCAAAAAGTGATGATATTAAAATTGAAGCTGTTCGAAATTCTACTGATCGCGAGCTCGCTGATTTTCATCCAGATTTTGCCGACGAACGATTGACAGATCTACTTCTTCACTATAAAGCAAGGAGTTTTCCGAAAAGTTTAAGTTCTCAAGAAAAAGAGCTTTGGGAAGAGTATCGGGTAAAAAATTTACAAAAAATGATGCCTAATTTTATGAAAGAATTCCAAGAAATTGCAAATAACCAAAATCTAAATTCACAAGAAGAATATATTTTAGAAGAAATTAAACTTTGGCTTGAAAATATTTTACCAGAAACTGACTAATCGATAATCCCGATAAAAATAGTGATAATTCCTAAGATTGCATGGCTTATGGTTACTCCAGCGAGGTTCTTGGTTTTGAGATATTTTTGATGCCACAATAGGCCAATTAGAAATGTTAATATGCAAGTTATTAAATCTTTATAACCTAAATGTGCTAAGCTATATAAAATTGATGAAATCAAGATGATTGAAAATTTTCGAAAATTTATTTGTTGCAAAATACTCGTTAATGCTCCCCTATAAAGAAATTCTTGAATAGGCGAAGATATAAAAATATAGAATAAGTAAAAAGACAAAGTTTCGCTTGGCTGAAATCTTGATATTTTAAAGCTGGATAAAATAATTCCAATAACTATAAGAATAAGTGTTATCACTGAAACATCTCGAATTGACTGTTTGGTCTTTATTGGTTTGATACCGAGGGAACTATTATTGAGACCTGATAATCTGAGTAGGATATAAATTAAAATTCCGCCGATAGTTAAAATTATGAATTTATTTTTAAAAAATAATGGATTAATTAACGATAAAAATGGAATAACTATATAAAAAGTGAATATTAAGAATAATATTAATCTGTTACTTTTGTGTGTCATTTTGTTAGTTCTTTAATTTCTGGCGACCATTAACCAGCTAAGATTTTTTTATTCTGCCTGTCTAATGAAATAAGCTCACGAACCTCTTTGGGTAGATTATCTTCTGGGTGCTTGAAACCTGCCGTCCATTGATAGCCCTTGTTATAGCCTAGTTCCTTGGTAATTTTAGAAGTAGAATTTCTTAAGTGTAAAGGAATAGGGGCATTTGGAGCTTTTTGGGCTAAGTTGTAAGATTGATACATAATTCCAGTAGTTTCGCGTGATTTTTTAGATTTTGCTAAAGCGATTGCAGTGTGGAATAGATTATATTTAGCTTCTGGCATTCCTATTTTTTCAACCGCATCAAAAGCAGAATTTGCTAAACTAAGAGCGCCATTTCCAGCTAACCCAATATCCTCACTCGCAAAAATAATCATTCGGCGGGCGATATATTTTGGATCCTCGCCGGCGTTTAGCATTTTAGCTAGATAGTAGCCAGTAGCATCAACATCGCTGGCTCGCATGCTTTTGATAAAAGCCGAGATTGTGTCATAATGAGAATCGCCATTTTTATCATAAATTGAGGTTGAATTTTCGATTGAATTTTTAATAACTTCTGGCGTAATGTTATTTTTTTCGAAATTTAAAATTAGCTCGAGATTTCCAAGCGCATTTCGAGCATCGCCACTGCTTATTTTAGCGAGAAGTTTGAGTGCTTCTGGCTCTATTTTTGTTTTTGGCGAAACTTTTTCAAGCGCATTTTTAATAATTTTTGAAATCTCCTCAGTATTTAAAGGCTTGAGCGACAGGACTCGACTTCTTGAAAGTAGTGGCGTGATAATTTCGAATCCTGGATTCTCGGTTGTTGCGCCAATCAAATTTATCAATCCACTTTCAATATGTGGCAAAAAAGCATCTTGCTGTGATTTGTTGAAACGGTGAATTTCATCAACGAAAAGAATTGTTCGTGTCCCGAGGTTCCAGTTTTGGCGAGCATATTCGATAACTTTTTCGATATCTTTTTTACCACTAGTGACGGCTGAAATTTCAATAAAGTCCGCATTAACTTCATTCGCCAAAATTCTTGAAATAGTAGTTTTGCCAGTTCCAGCTGGCCCCCAAAAGATTAAGCTGATAGGTTCTTTGTTTTCGATTATTTTTCGTAAAATTCCATTTTTACCAATAAGGTGAGATTGGCCAATAACTTCATCAAGCTTTTTTGGTCTCATTTTTTCGGCAAGGGGAATTCTTTGTTGGTAATCCATTTCTATATTTTACCATTTTAGTGTAAAAACTGCAAAATGGCCTTTTCGAAATTTGAAAAAAACGCTATTTTATGGTATCATTTAGTCAAATAGTCAATTAAAATGAATTTGAGGAATTATGAAAATTAATACAAAACCATTACCTGGGATGATGGAATTATTACCAGAAGAACAGCTCGAATTTAATCAAATTATGGCAATTATTCAGAAAAATTATGAAAAATTCGGATTTACTCCGATTGATACGCCAGTAATCGAGCGAACGGAGACCCTTCTTGCAAAAGCTGGTGGTGAGACTGAGAAGCAGATTTATCGTTTTTCGAAAGGTGATAATGATTTAAGTTTGCGGTTTGATTTAACTGTACCTACTGCAAGATTTGTTGCAGAGAATTTTGGTCAGTTGCAATTTCCTTTTAAACGTTCACAAATTGGTAAAGTCTATCGCGGCGAAAGGGCGCAGCGAGGTCGTTTTCGTGAATTTTATCAATGTGATATTGATGTGATTGGGCGAGACAAGTTAAGTATTTCTTATGATGCTGAAGTTATTGCAGTAATTTATAATATTTTTCGAGAGCTAAATTTTGGTGATTTTACTCTTCGAATTAATAACCGAAATATCACGAGTGGTTTAATTGAGGGGCTTGGATTAACTGAAAAATCAGCTGAAATTATGGCTTTGATTGATCGTGCTGAGAAGATTTCAAATGAGGAGTTTTCAGAGCAACTTACGGATTTAAATTTAGGGGAAAAATCCCAAATAATTTCTGATTTTATTAAAATCTCAGGTTCAGCTGAAGATGTTATATGTGAGCTAAAAAATCTTTCTCAAAAAATCGAAAATCAACAATTCGAAAAAGGAATTGAGGAGCTTTCTGAAGTTTCTGAATTGTTAAAAATGATGGGCGTTGAAGAAAAATATTTCAAACTTGATATGCTAATCGTTCGTGGTCTAGATTATTACACGGGAACGGTTTTTGAAACAAATTTAAACAACTTCAAAGAAATTGGCTCAGTTTCTAGTGGTGGTCGTTATGATAATTTAAGTGAATATTATTCGAAAGAAGAACTACCAGGAGTAGGTGCTTCAATTGGTTTAACGCGATTGTTTTGGTGCCTACGAGATTTGGGCTTGCTGAAGTTTTTAAAACGCTCAACTGCGGAATTTTTAATAGTTCCAATGAGTAAAAACGAGCTTCAAAAGTCTTTCGAAATTGCTGGTGAATTAAGAAAAGAAGGTAAAAATACTGAAGTTCTGCTTGAAGATTTTACTATGAAAAAAGCTTTTAAATTTGCCGATAAGCGAGGTGTTAAATATACTTTAGTAATTGGTGAAAAGGAGATTTCTGAAAATTCATTTATTTTTAAAAATATGGAAACTGGCGAAAAGCTAGAATTGGCCGAAATTCTAAAAAAATAATGCTATTGTTTATTTTTTAAAAAATATGTGGTATAATCATTTTATATCACTTTGGCGCCTTGGCGGAGTGGTTACGCAGCGGTCTGCAAAACCGTTTACACCGGTTCAAATCCGGTAGGTGCCTCCAAAATATTTAAGTAAAGGAAACTATATGAAAGAAGAAAATCAAAGAGTTGTAGAAATTCGAAAAGGTGAAAATGAATCAAATGTTCGCCCAGTAGTTGTTACTCCAGTATCAAAAAAGAAGAAATATAGTCAAACAGTAAAAAGTATTCGACAAATTTGTGTTTGGTTTAATATTTTTACGGCTATGGTTTGTGCTTTAATCAGCCTAGTATATATTTGGGTAGACAATAATCTAGGGGAATTAATGGGTAAAGCTTGGGCTACATTCTTAGTACTTGGTGCTTTTTCTCTATTCATTATGATTATTGCTCCACTTCTTGATAAAGATGAAGCTTAAGTTTATAACACGCCTTGACTTTTGTGGTTAAGGCGTGTAAAATATAAATATGCGCGAGTGGCGGAATTGGTAGACGCGAGGGACTTAAAATCCCTTGACCTAAACAGTCGTGCGGGTTCGATTCCCGCCTTGCGCACCAAATTTAACAATAGTAGGAGAGTATAATAAAATGACAATTGCAATTATTGTAATTATTGCTGTTCTTGTCCTTGTTGGGCTTTTTGTTTGGAGCCAATACAACGCACTTGTGCGGCTTAATGAAAGAGTTGAAGAAGCTTGGAGCGATATTGCCGTTCAGCTAAAATACCGAGCAGATTTAATCCCAAATCTTGTTGAGACTGTAAAAGGTTATGCAACTCATGAGAAAGAAGTTTTCGAAAATGTAAGTAGCGCACGAGCTGGATTGATAGGTGCTGGAAATAACGTTTCTGACGCCGCTAAAGCTGAAGGTGAACTTTCACAAGCGCTCAGCCGCTTGTTTGCTGTTGCTGAAAACTACCCTGAATTAAAGGCTAATGAGGGCTTTATACGTTTTCAACAACAACAGCAAGAAATCGAAGATAAAATTCAAGGTGCGCGCCGATTTTATAATGGTGGCGTTCGAGACCTTAATATTAAGATTAAAGTATTCCCAACTAATATTTTTGCCAAAAAATTAGGTTTTGAAAAGAGGGAATTCTTCGAAGTGGAAGATAGAAAAGTAGTCGAATCTGCACCTCAAGTAAAATTCTAATTTATTTTTTAGAGGTTTTATTAAATATGTATAGCTCAATTTCTCAGAATAAGCGTAATACTGTGATTATTTTCTCATTATTTATTGCGATTATTTCTGGGATTGGGCTATATTTTTCTTATGTCTATGACGATTTAACAATTTTTATTTTTACGCTAATTTTTGCTATTTTTTATGTATTATTTCAGTATAAGATTTCGACATCCATTACTTTAAAAATGAATGGTGCTGAGTCGATCTCAAAAAAAGATGCTCCTGAATTTTATTCAATAGTTGAATCATTATCTATTACTGCTGGCCTACCAATGCCAAAGCTTTATATTATTAATGATTCTTCAATGAATGCTTTTGCGGCCGGAACTGATCCTGAGAATTCTGTAATCTGTGCAACAACGGGGCTTCTTGAGAGTATGGATAAGGTTGAAATTGAAGGCGTGATGGCACATGAAATTTCACATATTAAGAATTATGATATTCGAGTTTCAATGGCGGCAGTTGCTTTAACTGCTGTTATTGGGGTACTTTCCGATATTGTTCTAAGGTTCATTTTTCTGAATGACGACGATGAGGATTCGAAAAATCCAATCGCTTTAATCTTGGGGCTATTTTTTGTTTTGATTTCGCCACTTTTAGCTACAATAACAAGACTTGCAATTTCTCGTCAGCGTGAATTTTTAGCTGACGCAACCGCTGTTTCATTAACTAGGTATCCAGATGGCTTAATTAGTGCTCTTGAAAAGTTAAAAAATAATAAGCCTCTTGAAAGACAAAACTCAACAACGGCAAGTTTATTCATTTCCAATCCTATGAAACAGGGTTTTTTTCAGAGATTATTTTCAACACATCCACCTTTAGATGACAGAATTAACAGATTGAAAGAAAATAGTGCGAGGTTTTAATGTTTAGGAAGAAAATATTAAGTTCAAATGAAGAACAAATTAGTTT
>CAUROE010000020.1:0-10222 GCA_963526465.1 uncultured Saccharimonas sp. (SeqCode) | reverse complement strand
CTATAACTATTATAAAATAAAGCATAAGCAAAAACAAGCCCTTTCGAGCCTGTTTTTATAAAATTCTTAAAACTATGAATTAAATTTTACCAATAAATCAATTGTTTTTTCGGTCAAAATCTGATTTGCTAAGTTTCGGCGAACATCATCAGATGAAAGCTGTTTTTGAACTTCTTTGCTGTTTCCGTATTGTTCTTTAAGTTGTGTAATTCGGGCATCAAGCTCTTTAGTATCTGACTTAACTTTTTCAACTTTCGAAAGCTCTGCTAAAGCTAATCCAGATTTTACGCGCATTTCGGCTGCTTCTTTAACATCTTTTTCGAGCCATTCTTCACGAGTTTTGCCCATTCGCTCAAGATAATCTTCAAGTGAAAGCCCAGAATACATCAAATTTTGTTGCATATCCATTTCAATGCTGCGTTTTTGATCTTCAAGCAAGATTTCTGGTACAGGAACTTTCGAAACTTCTGCCAACTTTTTAACAAGCTCGTCTTTAAATTTTTCATCTGCTTCAGCTTGTTTTTGAGTTTTCAAATCTTCTTCAATCTGTTTTTCGAATTCTTCTTTAGTTTTGAAATCACCTAATTTCGAAAGGAATTCTTCGTTAATTTCTGGCTCAACATTTTCTCGAACTTCGTGAATTTTTACTTCAAAAACAACTTTTGCGCCAGCCAAGTCTTTTGCGTGGTAATCTTTTGGAAATTCCAAATCAAGTGAAAGTTCGTCGCCAGCTTTTTTGCCAATCAAACCTTCTTCGAACCCAGGAATGAAAGATTTCGAGCCAAGTTCAAGCGGGAATTTTTCAGCTTTTCCACCATCAAAAGCAACACCATCTTTTTTGCCCAAAAAGTCAATAATGACTTCATCACCATTTTTTGCTTCACGCTCAACTTTTTTCTTTTCGGCAAAATTCTTCAAAATTCGATCGATCGTTTCTTTGACTTCTTTTTTCGAAACTTTTACGGCTTCTTTTTTTACGCCTAATTTTTTATAGTCGCCAAGTTCAACTTTTGGCATAATTTCGGTAGTTGCAGTAAATTCTAGCTCAGTTCCAGGAATAAATTTTTTAACATCAACTTCTGGCCGATTAATTGCTTGAACTTTTTCTTTTAGGAATGCTTCAGCAATAGATTTTGAAAGCGCGTTTTCAAGTGTTTCTTGATTGAGTGAATTTGGGTCAACTTGCGCAGCAACCATTTCAAGTGGTGCTTTTCCTTTTCGAAAGCCTTCAATTTTAACTTCTTTAGCGAGCTTTGTTAGTGCAACTTGCTCAGCGGCTTTTAATTCCTCAACTCCAAGAGAAATTGTAAGCTCAACTTTTACATCTGAAATATTCTTTAACTTTGTCTTCATATCTATATAATTATAACACACCCTATTTTTTTATGCAAAAAAGAGTGTTAATAAGCGCTCAATAGTTTATGAATACGGCCCTCATTTATAAAAATTAAAAAATATAAAAACCAACTATTTTTATCTAACGAATAATTATTTTGCTAAATAATTTCGCCGCACGAATTCGTACATTAAAATGCCACTAGCTACTCCAACGTTAACACTTCTCGTTGAGCCAAATTGTTCGATTGCGATCATTTCTTCGCAGGCCTTGATCATTTCTTCCGAAAGACCATCGCTCTCGTTTCCGAAAACCAAAATAGAACCTTTCGAAAGTTGTGCATTGTTTAGATTTTTTGCGCCTTTCTGGTTGTCAATTGCAATAAGTTTAAATTTGTTATCTTTTGCCCAATCTATGAAATCTTGCACGGTTTTATGATGAAAAACATTCATATAAGCCTCGGTCTTCATTGCACCGCGCCGATTCCAATGTTTTTTGCCAACAATATGAATTCCTGCAGCATTAAAAGCATTGGCGTTTCGAGCGATTGTGCCAATATTAAAATCGTGCTGAAAGTTCTCAACAGCAATATGAAAATCGTGCCGCGAAGTCTCAAGATCTTTTTTAATTTCTTCAACCGATACACCCTTATATTTATCAATCACATTTCGGGTATCGTTTTGAACGGTTAAACCCTCGCCAGTTTCGAAATTTGGTTTATTTTTCATTTCGAACCGATTTCACTAATTCTTTAGTATCTGGGCGACCTTTTACGCCAGGATTTAAAATATGCATCGGGTCGAAAATGTCTTTAATTTGCGAATATAATTCTTCAATTTCTTCACTGATATTTCTTGCAACAAAATGACCATAAATTCGCCCTTCACCTGCACCATACGCAAATTCGCCATCAACTTTTGCAAGTAAAGCACCAAGGTCGGCAATAAATTTTAGTGATTTTTGACGGTCGCTAATTTTCGAAAAGTCGAATTCAGCTAGAATTTCAAAAATAGAGGTTAGCGCTGAACCTTGAATTGGTGCGGGAATACTGTGTTGTAAGGCAAGTTTTTGAAGTCCTAAATAGAAAGTTTCAAAACGCTCCATTGGTACATAGACACCTTGAATTGGGTAGATTTCTTGCTTGATTACACCGCTCCTCGCTCGCAAAATTTCACGAACATCACGAATTGCTTCAAGTTCAGTTTTCGAACGTTCATCGTCTTCTGGAATCCAAACGGTTGCGTCTTCAAATTTCTTGGCAATTTTTTCAATTTTATGTATTTTTGATGTAATTTTCTTCGCACTTTTATCTGAAATTCCAACAACTAAAACTAATTTCGTGGCTAAATTTTGTGAATTCCTGTCAAGATAAAATTGATATTTTTTACCAGAAGCAACAGCAGCTTCAAACATTTTGCCATCAAATAATTCAACAATATCTGGTGCGAATTTGGCAATTTCATCGTTAAAATCACGTGCGTCGTCGCGATTCGAAAAACTTACAACCATAAAATTGGTCTCGTTAATTATGTAATTTGTTTGAATCTTTGCCTCGGTGATAATTCCTAGTGTTCCGAGTGAACCAAAAAATAACGGAATTAAATTGAACGTTCCATCTTCATTTTTTACATTTGCAATTCCAGAATAGCCGAAGCTAGAATCGCTGTCGATTTGCTGAATTAAACTGTAATTATCTTCAATTAAAGTGTCAATTTTTCGATAAATCTCTCCTTCAAAATTAGAAAGTACGATTTTTTCACTTAATTCCTTGCGGGAAATTTTTCCAATGTTAATAATATCGCCATTACTTAAGATAACTTCTGCTTCGCTAACGGAATTTACTAAGTCACCATAATTAAATTTTTCGCTTGGCAAATTCATTGCAATCGCCCCACCAACTGTGAGCCTTTCGCCAGCTGGACTTTGCGGAATTTCCATCGCTTGTGACGCAATTGCAAGATTTAATTTTTGAAAATTCGCCCCGGCTTGAACCTGAACGGTTTTAGCTCGTAAATCAAGCTCTTTAACTTTATCAAGATGTCGTGAAATATCTAATATAATTCCTTTTCCAATTGAAGAGCCATCGGTACTTCCGCCGTAGCCTCTCGCCGTAACACCAAAAATATGGCCCTTTTCAGCTAACTGCCAAGAAAACCGCATAATTTTTTGAATATCTTCACTAAAACGCGGGTAAACTACTAATTCCGGTTGAATTTTAAGAAAACTTCGGTCGGTTGAAAACTGCTTCAATCGAGTTTCGCGCGCCGAAACTTCGCCAATAATGTGTCCATTTAGATATTTCGCAATTTTACTCATTTGTTCCATTTTAGCACAAGCACAATTAAATTTCAACTTTTGATTTTTACCACGAAGAATGGTAAAATAGTTTATATGTATTCAAGAGCAACTCCTTTTCAAAAAGCAGACAAAATTGCTGGAACGCATCAAAAAATTGATCGTGCGGCTCGTTTAATTTTGCGAGAAATTATTTCGAAAAATCCAAAATTTTCAAAAATTCACTTTCCTAAAATTGATGAAATTTTAGTTTTTGAGGGGAATGGTGGTCCTGATGGAATCAAAACAAAATCACCAGGAAAAGATGAACCTTGGCATTTTGTTGAGCCTTATGGTGATTTAGCGCCAATTCGAAGCTATGTTGAAAATCATCTTTTTAATATTTCGAAAGCCTTAAGCGAAGAAAATTTTGTACGAGCAAGTTTTGAAGCTGGCTGGATGGCGCATGCAATAACCGATGCTTTAACGCCAGCTCATCAGTTCCCGATGACTGATAAAATTATTGAAATTTCTGGAAAAAAACCTGAAGAACGCGATAAGTTGATTAAAAAGATGTTTCTTTCTGGAGAAAATTGGCGCGAGCGGATTTTGAAGAACTGGGAATATATTGGGCCAAAAGGCGTAATGAGTTCACATATGCTTTATGAAATGGGCGTTGCTACAATGATAACTTCAGTTGCTGCAAAGAAAATTATAAAGAACCCAACAGATGAAGAAATTTTGCGAGTTTTAAAGGGTGAATTTATGCAAATTTTTGAAGAAAAAATTAAGTGGGTCGCCGACCAAAAATATTACGAAAGATATTTAGAGAAAGGCTGGACAACTGCTTTAGCACGAGAGACTAAACATGATCTCTTGCCCGAAATCTCAAAAATTGTGGCACTCGGATGGTTTGAAGGTATTCGTCGAGCTATTGAAGAAGATTTCGAAAATGCAAAAAATAAATCTGAGGATAAAAAATGAATATTCGGTTGATTTCAGGAATTTTTAAAAATCATAAAATTATAGCTCCGAATTCTCGCCAAACTCACCCAATGAGCGAACGCGCAAGAAATGCAATTTTTAATACAATTCAGGCGGAAATTCCAAACGCTGAAGTTCTTGATGCTTTTGCTGGAACTGGATCTTTGGGTCTTGAAGCGATTTCTCGTGGTGCTAAAAAAGTAGTTTTTATCGAAAAGAATAGATTAGCACAAAAAATATTGGCCGAAAATTTAAAAATTATCGAGAAGAACGAAAATGCTGGTGAGGCTAAAATAATTCGAAGTAGTGTTTCGGGCTGGATTGGGTCGAGCCAATCTCAATTCGAAATTGGTGAAATTTTAGAAATTCCAACTTTTGATATAATTTTTGCTGATCCGCCATATTACGACCCTCAATTTCCATCTATCGAAAGGCTTTCGAAAAGGTTAAGATCTGGTGGAATATTAGTTCTATCGCAATCCAAAGAAATTGAAAATTTTAAAGCAGAAAATTTAATTTTAATTAGTGAGAAGCTATATTCTGGTGCGAAAATCTTATTTTTTCGTGCAAAATAATAAAATAACCCTCAGAGAAGGGTTATTTTATTGGGTTAAATTACAATCTTTCGAAAGAATCGGAGAAATTTGCAAAATTATTATCAAGAATATCTCCACCATTATTTGAAACCATCGCAATAAAGAATGCTCGAGTCTTCCCAGACTTATCTTTTTTAGTAGGTAGGGCTAATATTTTTATAAATTGACTGTTGTGTGAGATATTTCCTTCAACTGCCCGAGCTCCTTTAAAATTGATTACTTTGAAATCTTCTTCTGAAACATAACTTGAAAAATTACCGCCGACACCATTGATCGCAGAGTGGATTAATTCCTCCTTGCTAAGTTTTTGAGTGTCTTCATAATTTTCATCTGTGTCTGTATAACCAATGATGTAGGCATTTATTGCATTATTTGTGGAGTCTGAGGATGCACAAACATAGCCAACTGAATTATCACCAGTATTTTGTTTTGTAAAATTATCACATCCTTTCGCTTTGATTGCAAAAACGCCTTCCTCAGGTATGAACTTACCTGCATTTTTAGCTTTTCTAGTTCGCTCTTTAATTTTATCCTTATCGAATAGCTCGTCGTCTTCTGCTAAGTCTGTTGTTTTATAATGCTTGGTCTCATTAGTTATGTTTTTTACTGTATTTAGCGTATTTATTGTTGCTAAACCGTAAATTGTAACAGATAAGACGGTAAAAATTATATACGATAACCAGCAAAAAAGGTTTGCTTTTTTATTTGCGATAGGGTCATTTTTAATAGCTGGTTTAACTATTACGAAGAATAAAATTAATCCCAATATATTTAAGCCGAGCGGTAACGCCATTGAAGCTCGTTTAACATCACCAATTTTTAAAGTTTGCTCTTTAACTTTTTTGTTAAAAAGAATAATTTCAACAATAGCCCAGACAAAAAATGCGATCTGTGCAATTCCTAAAATCATTAGGAAGACTCCCATTAGGAGCATTCCACCAATCATATTATTTACCATTTTCTAATTCCTCCTTTTCATCTTCAAAAACTGTAAATAGTGAAATTGCCACTGGTAAAATAATCAAAAAGAAAATTTCAACCTGCGGCAGAAAAATTGATATCAATGCAATAACCGCAATCCACAAAACCATCATTCCCGTGCGAATTAAATGGTAATTCCTTTGAGCTTTACGATTTTCACCGTGAAAGAATCCTGTATTTTCGCCTAAGGCACTCGCAGTAATCCAGCGCATGCTTAAATCTGTAAAAAGGTAAACCATTGCATAGCAGAAAGCAGGCAAAACCTCTGTTGGTGAGGAGAGTACCCAACGCATAAATAGTGGAATGAGCGACAAAAAGAAAACATAAATCATATTTTTCCAGATGAAGCTATTCGTAACCTTTTCAACTCTATCTAAAATATGATGATGGCGATTCCACTGGATTCCAACGATTACGAAACTCGCAAAGTAAATCAAAATTGCAAATCCAAAACTTTCCAGCTGAGCCAAATCTCTAACTGATTTTGGTAACTGAATTTCAAGTACCATAAGCGTAATAATAATCGCGGTGGCTCCATCAATTAAACCAACAAGACGATCCTTTGAAATTCTTCCTCCGTGATAAATTTTGTGTATTCGACCAAGTCGTCTATATGCACTTCTCGTTCTATCCATTTTCCCCTTTCCATACAATTCTACCACATCTTTTCGAAAATTCCAAGCAGCTCATGTATTTTTAAGGAAACAAAAATCACCCTTTCAGAAAAGAGTGATTTTATTCAGATTAGCCTCGTGCAAAGTGCGCAAAAGCTCGGTTGGCTTCTGCCATTTTATGAGTATCTTCTTTCTTTTTGAAAGCTGCACCAGTTTCATTGTAGGCATCAACAATTTCAAGCGCCAAGCGTTGACTATAAGGCATTCCGCTTCGTGCTCGCGCTGATTGAACCAACCAGCTAAATGCAAAGTGGAGTTGTCGGTGTCCTTGAACTGGGAATGGGATTTGGTAGTTTGCGCCACCAACGCGTCGAGACTTAACTTCAAAAGCTGGTGAAATATTTTTTAGTGCTTTTTCGAAAACTTCAAGAGGGTTTTCACTGTCAAGTTTTTTAGCTGCGGTTTCAAGAGCTTTGTAGACAGCTTTTTCGGCAGTAAGTTTTTTGCCGTCAAGCATAGATTTATTAATTAAACGTTGAACCAAAATTGATTGATATTTTCGGTCTGGTTTTAGTTCTCGTTGTAGTTTTTTAGTAACTTTTCGTGGCATCTTTATTTCTCCTTCTTCGCACCGTATTTTGAACGGCCTTGTTTACGATCTGCAACACCTTGAAGGTCAAGCGCACCACGAACGATATGATATCGCACACCTGGAAGATCGGGCACGCGTCCACCACGAACCAAAACTACGGCGTGTTCTTGAAGGTTGTGGCCTTCACCACCAATATAAGCCCAAACTTCGTGGCCATTTGTCAAGCGAACACGAGCAACTTTTCGAAGAGCTGAGTTAGGCTTTTTAGGTGTTTTTGTTGTAACTTTAACACAAACTCCACGTTTTAGAGGTGCGTTTTGTGCGTAATATTTAGTTTTTAGCGCGTTGTGGATTCGTCCAAGAGCTGGCGATTTTGATTTTTTCGCAGCAGTTTTTCGAGGTTTTCGCACTAATTGATTGATAGTTGGCATCAATTCTCCCTTAAATTATTTTAATATTTTCACTTTTTCGAAAGTTGATAAAGTTTTCAAAAAAGCGCCTCATATTTTTCGAAACAGCATTTTCGAAAAATGTCTTTACCTTTCTAGCTGAAATCACCAACACACAGGTTTATTCACTAGAAAGAGGAAACTCACTAGATATTTTAGCAGATTTTGAAACAAAATGCAAGCGTTTTAGGCTAATAAATCAGGTTATATAATTAAAACATATTTGAGTGGAGAATATCATTTGTGAATATTTTAAGATTTTCTAAAATAAAAAAACCCGAGCAAAACTCGGGAGGAAATTACTGGAGGGTTATTTTTTCAAGATTACTAATAAAATTAGTAAGCTTTCTGTTTGCCGCGTAAAATATGCTTTTTGATTTGTAATCATTTAATTCAAAAGCATCTCGCCCAGATATCTTGCCATTTTCAATTAACAAGATGATACGGCGATGGTTTTTCAGTATTTTAAAATCAACATTGTTCTGCATACTGATCCCAATCTCATCGCCCAGACATTCAATTGAAACATGAATTTCTTGCGAAGAGTTTTTATATAGAAAAGCTTCTGTTCGAAAAGCATTTGGCTCTTCGAAAGATGAAAATGACCTACTTTCAATATTTGAAAATCCAGCCTCCAGTAGTAGATTTTCCACATTTTCTTGCGTGAAACATAAATCAGCCATTTTTGAAACCTCCGTGAAAAGAACTAGATTTTAATTATATACTTAAAGAGTGAAAAAATCAAGAAAAAACCCAGCTTTTTGCTGGGTTAATAATTATTTTGCGAATCTTTATCTACGGCGCTTGAACTCATTTTCGAGTTCATCGAAAAATGAATTAGTCTTACGCTCGCACTCT
Source organism: uncultured Saccharimonas sp. (SeqCode) (assembly GCA_963526465.1). Classification (GTDB taxonomy): domain Bacteria; phylum Patescibacteriota; class Saccharimonadia; order Saccharimonadales; family Saccharimonadaceae; genus Nanogingivalis. The sequence goes on along the minus strand of CAUROE010000020.1, from coordinate 1,538 downwards.
CGCAGGAGGCTTGTCTGAGTTTCATTGCCAAAAACTAGACCTTTCGATACTTCGCTTTTGATACATTTCGGTAGATAAACATCTTTTACAAAAAGATAGTTTACATTTTTAGGAGCCTGTGTATTAGGCCGCGCTGAGAATTTTAACTCATTGCCTAGATGATGAACTGAGATTATGAATGAATTTCCCCGTTCATCAAAAAGTTTTGCTCCTAAATCTATCGCTCCTTCTTCAGTTGGTACTAAAACTTCAACTGATTGAAAACCTACACCTCTAAGCGCATCCATCAAAAATTCTTCTGAGAAGTAATTCTCGTGATAAAGCTTTTGTTTTGCTTTATATATACTGAGAGCCGATTTGAACCAATTTAGAATTGACATATTTTTTTTACCTCTTTGGAAAATACTTAAACTTAAACTATAAAATTTAAGTTTAGCTTGTAGTATTCTACCATAAAAATATAAAAATGTCAATGTTAAATGACGATTCCGCCACCCAAACAAACTTCACCGGAATAAAATACAACACTTTGGCCGCTAGTAATTGCACGTTGTTCATCTTGCAATTCAATTTTCGCCAAATTATCACTTTCGAAAAATATTTTTGCATTCACGAGTGGCGCACGATGGCGGATTCGAACTTGAATTTCTGCCCCATTTTCAACTTCTTGGTTGATCCAGTGAAGTGCTGAAACTTCGATTTTATTAGACCAAAGTTCGCCGTTATTAATATCAGTTGTTACGAAAACTTCGTTAGTTTCCATATTTTTACCACAAACATAAAATGGTAGTCCGCCGCCAATATTTAAGCCGTGGCGCTGACCTAAAGTGTAAAAAATCGCACCGTCATGCCAACCGAGAACTTCGCCTGTATTTTTGTTAATGATTTTTCCTGGTTTTTGTTCGGGGATAAATTGTTTTAAAAAGTCACGAATTCCAATTTTTCCAACAAAGCAAATTCCTTGTGAATCTTTTTTTCGAGCAGTAAAAAGCCCGCGCTCTTTCGCCATTTCGCGCACTTCAGGTTTAGTAAATTTACCAAGTGGAAACAAAGTTCGCCCCAAAGCCTCACCTCGCACACGATACAAAAAATAAGTTTGGTCTTTATTTTCATCTTTTGCGCGAAGCAGCTCGCCTTTTCCGTTTTTCGAAAGGTTGAAATTTTCGTAAGAATTTTCAGTAAAAGCATTTCGAACGCCAGCGTAATGACCTGTTGCAATTAGATCGGCTCCATCTTCAAGTGCGGCCTCTAAGAAAAGCTTAAATTTTACTTCTTGGTTACACATGATGTCGGGGTTTGGCGTACGGCCAATTTCGTATTCATCAAGCATATATTGCACAACTTTTTCGCGGTAGTATTTTTCGAAATCGAAAACTTTAAAATCAATGCCTAGCTGAACTGCAACTCTTTTTGCGTCAGCCAAATCTTCTGCCCAAGGGCATTTCATTCCTGGTAAATCTTGCGTCCAGTTTTTCATATAAACGCCCACAACATTATATCCTTGCTCTTTTAAAAGTGCTGCGGTTAAAGATGAATCC